>JAUVHQ010000030.1 GCA_030593185.1 Bacteroidota bacterium | reverse complement strand
GATCGCACAATTGAGTTTGTTAATAATGCCAAAATTCCGGTAATGGGTTTTAAAATTTTAGCTGCTGGTTCAATAGAACCTGAAGATGGATTTCGCTGGGCTTTTGAGCATGGTGCGGATTTCATTTGTGTAGGGATGTTTGATTTTCAAATAGTTAAAAATGCAAATACAACTTTCGACATTTTAAATAACCTTACTGAGAGAAAACGTGCATGGTTTAGTTAATAATTTTAAAGTATCCTGATGGCATTATATACTTCCACAGGTTATTGTATGAATAATTATAAACGGCACAGAACAGTGTATATAAATAATAGGCGTGATACTAGTAAATTCAAGAGTTGTAGCCCCTGCCTGCGCTGAGACTTTGGCAGGCAGGCGCTTAAACCTTTGTGTAACTCAATAAGTGATTTGCGCACAATCGCTTACTTTTCATATACTTACCATTAACGGGAATAAAACAGACAAATAGATTGTCTAACAAATAAAAGCTAAGTGTCGGTGGGGGATTATACCAGCTATAGTGATAGTGAATTGATTGAAAAAGCAAAGCATGGGGAAGATGTGGCTTTTGGAGAACTGGTTAGCCGGTATGAGCAGCAAGTGGCTGGCACTGTGAAAGGTATGCTTATCGATAGTGCAGCCGCTGAGGATGTGGGACAAGAGACTTTTATAAGGTTTTACCGTTCATTGGAAAAATTCAGAGGGGATTCAACAGTGGGAACTTATATTACCCGTATTGCTATAAATCTTTCTCTGAACGAAATTAAGAAGCAGAAAAAGGTAATATCTTTGTTTTACAGCAGGGATGATGAAGAGAAAGAATTTGATGTACCTGAAGAAAAGAACCCTGAGGATGAATCGGACACGAAGGAACTTGTTGATAAAGCTTTACTGGCTTTAAAACCGGAATTCCGGTCGGTTGTTGTGTTAAGAATGCTCCAGGGATACAGTACTAAAGAAGCTGCTTCAATACTTAATGTTCCTGCAGGAACAATTTTATCGCGTTTGGCAAGAGCACAGAAAGAATTAAGGAAAATATTGGAACCATTTGTGTAAAAGAGCAAAGAATAAAGAACAAATAACGAAGAACAAAGAACAAGTGTATGGAAAAAATGCGGACCAGTAACCAGTAACCAGAAATTAATGACAAATACAATATATTATGATTAACCAGGAAATGTTTGATCTTTTGATTCGTTCAATGAACGATCGACTTACTACGGAAGAAGATAAACAGCTTCAGCAGGCTCTTAAAGGATCTTCAGAACTCAGGGAAGAAAAAATAAAGCTTAATAAAGTCGGGAAACTGCTATCATCAAGGAATTACAGTTTTTCTGACGGGTTCCGTAACCGTGTTATGCAGGCTGTTAGTGATGAGAAAAGGGGTAAAGTGATATCGGTAGATTTTACCAGAAGTTTTACTTCAATGTTTAATCGGATTGCCGTTGCCGGTGTAGCTGTAATTGCATTGTTAGTAATCAGCCTGTATATTTCGCATGGATCATTGAATGTAAACACTATCACAGGTGTCGAGCCGGTTTCGCAGGATAACCTTGTTAGTGTTCTTTTATATGAAAAGTAATATATTAATGATATGAATACAAAAATTAAATCAGGGATCATCCTTTTAACAACATTGTTGATCGGTTTTGTTATTGGCTTTTTAACTTCCACCCAGGTTAAGGAAAGTCGGATCAGGGAACTGCGTACTTTCGGATCGGCTGAAGGTTTCAGATTTATGATGGAACATATGCTTGAATTAGACGATGAACAAAAAGATGAGATCAGGCCGGTTGTTGATAAATATGCAAAGAAAAACTTCGAACTAATGAAAAATTTCAGAGGTGAGTTCAGTGTACTGATGAAAGAATTCCATAAAGAGCTAACTCCTTATCTTACTCCGGAACAGATTGAGAGGTTAAACGAGTTTGGTAAAAGAGGAAGAGAAATGAAGAAGAGGGGAGAGCCCCCTCGTTATGGAAGAAGAAGATTTGGTCGCGGTCATGGTGGTGATCAGGGATCTGGACCCGGTCACGGAAGACCTCCTGAATCTCTTGACTGGTAAGGGATTTAAAAAACAGCTATTTCTTTGGAATAAAAACATAATTACAATTGTCAAAAGAGTGTTGAAAGACAATAGAAGTTGAACTTAAAAAAATATTAAAATGAAAACAATTGAAAAAAGAACAATAGCAGTATTATTATCACTGTTAATGATAATTGCAGGAACCAGTCTGTTTGCTCAGCGTGGCCGTGGACTTGGTCCATGTGGTATGGGCTATGGACCTGCACGGAATTCTAATAATGCAGATTTCCAGCATCCCGCAAGAGGTTATGGACAATTTGGAATGGGACATGGAATGATGTGGAATGATTATTGTCACTTGCCGGATATGACCGATGAACAGGCAGAGCAGATCAAAGAATTAAGACTGGCACAATATAAAGAGGTGCAGCCGCTGAGAGGTCAGATGAGCGAACTTGCAATTAAGCACAGAAATCTGATGAGGGCTGATAATCTTGATACCAAGGCAATTAATGCCAGTATTGATGAGAAAACAGATCTTATGAATAAGCTCATGAAGAAACAGGCAGAATTCAGGGCAGAATTTCGTAATTTGCTTACTGATGAACAGAAGATGGTGCTGGACAATTCCGGCAGAGGGTTTGGAATGAGAAAAGGTATGAGAAACTCCGGAAGAAGAGGAAGAAGTTTTCGTGGCGGCGGTTTTAATAGATGGTAGCCGTTTTTTCATAGGTAGTTTTAGGGTAGAAGGTCTGCATGGTTTGCAGACCTTCTTTTTTTTGAAATTAACTGATTTGTTATACTATTTTATTTATGAAGAATAACGTTATTCTTTGAAATTAGTTTAATAAGTTTAAAGTTAAGTGTTAAAAGTTATACGTTAAAAGTTAAATGGAACATGAACCCGTAACTTGTAATCCTAAATACGCTTCGTCCGCAGTAGTGGTAACGAAGGTGGATAACTCTTTGACACTGCATCACTGCCTCACTGCTCCTCAACTTTCTTCGCTCTTCGCTCTTTGCTCTTCACCCTTTCATCTGATACTGCAGATAGTCAAGCATAATGGGTATTTCATCAGGATCAATTCCTTTTTGGATAAGTATTGGCTCATCATCATTGAAAGCTTCTAAAAACAGCTTCAGGTTATTGTCTTTTTCCCGGATACTTTTTACATATAATTTAATTGCATCTTTCTTTTTCCCAAGGCACCATTCCACATGACCAAAATTGATATAATCATACTTGTTTGCTTCATGCTTAAAGAGCTTAATATAGTATTTCTTTGATTCTTCAAGTTTATTTGTCATGAAGTAACACCATGCGATCGGTCGTAATACGTTCTTTTTTGAAGGATCAAGGTATTCAACTTTGAAGTAGTACTTAAGGGCTGTTTCAAAATCCTTTAGATCGAGATAACAACGACCGATAAGGGCTTGGATATAAAGGTCTTCATGATTAATTTTTTCGGCTTCTTTATAATATTCAAGTGCTTTTTGGTTATCTCCCAGCTTACGGTAACATAATCCCATCTTTTTCATAACCCATAGCCGGTTTTTTTCGAACAATTCAGCCTGTTTGTAATATTCAAGAGCCAAATCCCAATTCCTGAGTCGTTGATATGAATAGGCAATTTTTTCAATTATCTCAAAACTTTTTACCCCCTGTTTATGCAGCTTATTGTATATCTCTAATGCATCCTCGAAGTAATCTTTTTCAAAATAATACTCGGCAATATTTCTAAGTATAGTTGTATCATCGACAAGGATGTTGAAAAAAGTGGAATTGTAGAGGTCAAGACCGCCCGAGAAAATATCTTCAAACTCTGTTTTGTCAGGTTGGAGTTTAAAGAACCGGTAAAGGTCCTGTAAATATTGGGTATAAATAACTTTATCTCGCTTAAACTGATCAATAAGTTCATCGCTTTCAGCCAGTTCATTCATCCCTTCCATTTCAGCATTGAACAGTTCAATCATCATTTTCTTTTGCATTCCCGGCATTCGCTTAACGTTCAGTATAAATGAGTATTTATCAGAATTGCAGAGGAAACCTGTATGGTAAAGTCCGTCTACAAAAGCTGTTTTATCGAAACTATCTTCTTCCGACATTAATGATTCATCAATTATTTTGTTCTCAGGATGGAATGGCAAAAGCCAGTTGATGGTTTTTTGGAAGAAATCGAAATTCTTCAAATTTGCAAAAGCTGTCATAAAGACATCTGCACCTTCTATCTGCAATTTCGTGAATTCCTCAACTTTACTAAACAGGTCATCCGATTCCTCAAAAACAGTTTTCCATGCAGGGTTCTTTTCATCCATCAAATCTTCCGGAACCAGGTTTTTAAGATCCAGTTTATCTTCCAGTTTTGGCTGAAGTTTAGCCATCTCGGGAATTATCTCATCCCTTAATTTCCTGGATATCTTTTCGGTTTCTTTCGATCGTATTACCTGGATGATAATAGCCTCTATTTCTTTTTGGATCCCTTTTTTATCTTTAAGTGTTTTCAGCCGGCTGACTATTTCAGGATACAAATATAACCGCTGGTCATATTTGAACATGTTAAAAACCAGTCCTATTAGTGCCCGTTGACTTACCTCCCTGGTATTATCAATATAATAATCAAAGAGGATATTAAATTTATGGAGATCAAAATACCGCAGAAGACTGAGAGTTATTGCACTAACAAAAAGGCTTTTGTCGTGCCATCTGAAATTTTGATTTTTTCTTAACATAGTTGCCAGTTCCAAATCCCCATCTGAATATTTGTCAGTCAGCCAAAAATGGTCAAATATATTAGCTACCAGTGTTTCGAATTCCTTTACATCTTCTGATGTGGGATCAGAACTCAGAGTAAAATTTTCCTTAATGACTTTTTTAAGTTCCTTATTGAAACTCAGGTCATTCAGGTTTTCAGCAACAGTTTTACCTGAAAGTTTCTGTTTTGTTTTAAGATCAGACTTATACGCATAAAGCTGCCATCCCGAGTTTTTTGAAAAAAGGATTTCTTTTACCTGGTCATTTATCTGCAGGATGGAAACCAAAAGACGGTTGTATATCTTTTGTCTTTCAGGATCTTTAATCCCTTCCAGTGTATACTTCAGCATGTTCTCGTAAGTGGATTCCAGTTTCTCCAGTTCAGAATTAAGATCGCCCATTCCTGATTCGGAAACAAGTTTGCCAAGTAATTCAAGTGATTCCTTAACTCTTTTCCGTGCAACAAGTTTGTTAATGTTTGATGTATGTTTGCGTATGTAAGATATGTTCATAAAAGGAAATTAATTAATTGTATCGGAATTTACTCACTTCGTTCATGAGATCGTCACGCCTGCAGCGTGACTAAGTTCAATGTTTATGGCTTGAAAATAGTTAATTTCATTATACTTTGTATTTTTAAGTCGGCAATCTGAAGACTGGGCTATTTATACTTTTCAGAATTTTGAATCATGTGATTAAGTATGTGTTATAATTATTTGCTTTCTTGTGGACTGCCGACTATTAACTAAATTAATTATGAAACTAGAAAATTAAGATTTTTTTCGATCAATTTATGAAACTATGTTCTCATATTAATTATTGCAATTAACTGACAAAATGTACATGGAAATATTATCTTAACTGCACTTGTCTATTATTCAATAATTAAGCCAAAATAAATAATATGACAAAGCTTCCTGTAATATTTTATCTGAAAAACCACAAGTCATTTGGAATAAACCTGGCAGGAGTTTTGTCTAACTATTGAAAGTTTTCGAAACTAAGAAAATAAAACTAATCTGTATTTTGATTAATTGAAACATAGTACAATGAAAAAAAATCACCTGTTGATTACGGTTTTTCTGTTAATTATTGCAGGATCATGCAGTAAAAAGCCAATCTTGAGTAGCAGTTACCAATCCAGCCCGTTAAGTATTGACGGCAATCCGGCAGACTGGGGTGATTCTCTGGTATTCGAAAAGGATAGCGAAATTCATTACCGGATATCAAATGATGAAGAGTATTTGTATTTCATCCTAAGTACCGGTGAACCGGATATGTTACGTAAAATCCGTATGACAGGGTTTACTTTATGGATCGATCCCGATGGAAAAAAGAAACAAAGATATGGTATTAACTATCCGATGAAGAGAATGGATGGAGTAAGACGAGGTTCTGAGAACAGAATACCTGACGGAGGTTTAAGCCCTGAGATAAGCCGGGTGCTTGGAGTGAAAGAGATCATAAAACTCACCGGTTTCGAAGAGAAGGGGGAGATAGTTATAACCGGTTTGGAAAATAGTGAGGGAATAAAAGTAAAAACAAGCTTTTCAGATATACCCTGGTTTTTCTATGAAGCTGGAATCCCACTTAAACTGATCGTTGGTTCCATTGAAAGTTTTCTTCAGGATTCAACAAATATGATCAGTGTAGGTATTGAAACGGGAATAGAGCAGCCCCCTATGAACCAGGGTGGACTACCGGGAATGACGCGAGGAAGAGGAGGTGAAAGACCCGGCGGATCAAAGGGAGGACGAGGTGGTATGCAGCAGAATGTTCAACGGCCCGGAGGCAGACCGGATAATGTGCTGCAACATGTTGAATTCTGGCTTCCAAAGGTAAGATTAAGTCGAAGAGTAGAAGAGTTGTGATGCAGTGTTGTAGTGTGAAAAGTCCGTTGAAAAGTGGAAAAGTGGAAAAGTGAACATTCCACTCTTCCAACATTCCTGTTTATATTTAAAGAATGCAGCAAAATGGTAATAATTTTTATGCAAGGGGAATAAACCCCCTTGTTGGTTTGTCTAACAATTAGTAAAACAAACAGAGATGAATAGAATAATCAGAAAAACTGTTATAATGTGTTTTTTCTTAGTGTTTTTTTTCACAGGACTAATTGCACAGCAAAAAGTATGGTCACTGGATGACTGTATTGACCTTTCTTTACAGAATAATATTTCGCTTAACCAGAAGAAACTCTCCGGCAATCTGGATGAGATTAACCTGGAGCAGTCGAAAGCAGGAGTTCTGCCATCATTAACAGTTTCGGGCAGTCAGAGTTTCAATTTCGGAAGGTCGGTTGATCCATATTCATACGATTATATTGAACAAAATATTTCAAGCAGTAATTTATCGCTGAACTCGAATTTTACCCTGTTCAATGGATTTCAGGCAAAAAACAACATCAAAAAAGATGAGATTGACCTGAAGGCAGGCAATTATGACCTGGAGAAAACTGAAGACCAGGTAATACTTGATGTTACCCAGGCATATCTCCAGGTACTTTATGCATACGAGCAGGTTGAAAATGCTGAAACAAAAGTAAAGTCAACCGAAGCACAGGTTAAAAGAACAGAAATACTTGTAAGTACGGGAAGTGTACCTGAGGGGGATTTGCTGAAGATAAAATCTCAACTGGCTACGGATAACTATAGCCTGGTAAATAATGAAAACCAGCTTTCAATTTTAAAAGTAAACCTGATGCAAATAATGGAAATGCCGGTGACAGATGGTTTCGATATAGAAAGACCGGATTTTATTGAACCTGATCTGGAAACACTGACTGTTCCGGAATCAGAACAGGTTTTTCAGGATGCTCTCAGACAAAGACCGGAAATACAGGAGGCAGATCTTATGGTTGAAAGCGCTAAAACAAGTCTTGATATTGCTAAAGGTGCACGACTTCCAAGGCTGACACTTTCGGCAGGAATAACAACCGGGTATTCTAATGCCAGAAATTTGTATTCAAGGGAATCAACTTTGGAAACAAGGGAGATAGGATATTTACAAAGTGACCCATCAGAGATTGTTGTAACACAGGCTCAGATGTTTACAACTACACCAATTGGATATCCCTATTTTAATCAGTTGCAGGATAACCTTAGTGAATCAATCAGACTTAGTCTGAGTATTCCAATATTTGACAGAAAGCAGGTTCAAAGTAATATAAAGCGATCTGAAATAAATATAAACACCGCAAAATTAAATGCACAGAATACAAGAAACCAGTTACGGAAAATTATTGAACAGGCCTATAATGATATGATTGCTGCCAGAAATAATCTTCAGGCATCAAGGGAACAATTAAAATCAATTGAGAAATCATTCGGAGATACTGAAAGGAAATTTAAACTGGGAATGGTGAATGCAACAGATTACCTGATTGAAAAGAATAACTTCGAACAGGCAAAATCAAACCTTACACGTGCTAAGTATGAACTTATATTTAAACAAAAAATACTGGAATTTTATCAGGATAAACCTATTGCTTTGTGAAGCACCCAAACCAGTACCCAGTCCCGAAAAAACAGAAATCTTCGATTTCATATTTTTTCGAGGATCCTCGAATTTCTAATCCCGCGGAGCGGGAAGAAATTCGGGATAACCAGTACCCAGTAACATATAACATATAACATATAACATATAACGTTTAACACATAACAGATTATAAAATGAAAAAGATCATAATAATACTATCGATTGTTATTCCGGTTGGATTAGCAGGTTTTGTTCTGCTTAAAAAGGAAAAACCGCTAACATTTAAGTGGGAAACCATACCGGTTGAGAAAGGTGATATGAACAAAGTGGTTACAGCTACCGGTACACTTGAACCTGTCACAGAAGTACAGGTTGGTACGCAGGTATCTGGTGAGATATCGGATCTTTACGTGGATTTTAATTCGCAGGTAAAAAAAGGTCAGATAATTGCTATGATTGATACTACTAATCTGGCAGCCCAGGTGTTTGATGCAAAAGCAAATTACCACAGGAAGAGTATTTTACTTGACCAGGCTGAGAGGGAATACAATCGCATAACGAAGTTGTTTAAGGAGAAAGTTGTTGCCCAGGTTGAGATGGACAAGGCATTGGATGACTACCAGACGGCAGAATCGAATTTGCTTTCGGCAGAAACACAATTAAACAGGGCAAAGATTAATCTGAATTATGCAACTATCAGATCACCTATTGATGGAATAGTGATCTCAAAAAATGTGGAGCAGGGTCAGACAGTTGCAGCCAGCTTTAATTCACCAACACTGTTTAACCTGGTGAATGACCTTACAAAAATGCAGGTGGAAGCAAGTATTGATGAAGCAGATATAGGACAGATAGAGATTGATCAGAAGGTGGATTTTTCTGTTGATGCCTATTCTGATGAATTTTTTAAAGGGATTGTAAGACAGATCAGGCTTAAACCTGTTATTGTGTCAAACGTAGTAACATACACTGTTATAATTGATGTGCCCAACCCTGACATGAAACTTATGCCTGGTATGACAGCAACAATTACAGTAATGATTGATAGCAGGAACGATATTTTGAAAGTTCCGTCAAAGGCTCTCAGCTTTACTCCGCCTTCGGATTATTTAACTTATTATTTTGAAAGCTTGCCCGATTCTATGAAACAGGGCATTAATGAGATGAGAGAAAGGATGGCTGAGCGAATGAAATCGATGGGTCTTTCTGATAAAGAAATTGAAAACAGTCTGGAAAGGGTCAGCCAGTTTGCTATGTTCAGGCAGGGAGGCGGAGGCAGACCATCGGGGGGGGTACACATGGGAGCCGGAACGGGAGGTGAATCCAGGATGGGTGTGCAGAATATGAGTCGACAACAAGGTAATAGTAGCAGAGGAAATTCCGGCAGGATATGGATAAGGGAAAATGAATCTATTCGTCCTCTTATGGTATTTACAGGGTTAAGTGAAGGAGGGTTTGTTGAGATACGCTCTCCAAACCTTCAGGAAGGTATGGAAGTAATAATGGGGGTTGAGTACGATGAAAAAAAGGTTAAGAATCAGAATCAAAGAAGTCCGTTTATGCCAATGGGTAGAGGTGGAGGAAGACGTGGTCCTCATTAATACATCACAGGATTAATTATAATATAATATTACAATTTAGGATAATGAAGGAACAGGATCAGGAAAGAAAAAAGATCATTTCGGTTAAAAACCTGTCAAAGATATACGATATGGGTGCCGTAAAGGTACATGCATTGCGTGACATTGGTATGGATATTCATGAGGGTGAATTTACTGCAATAATGGGGCATAGTGGTAGTGGCAAATCAACACTTCTCAACATATTTGGTTGTCTGGATGTGCCAACTGAAGGAAAGTATTACCTCGATGGCGCCGATGTTAGTCATCTGAACAAAAACCAGTTAGCCAGGATGAGGAACCGGAAAATTGGTTTTGTTTTTCAAACCTATAATCTTTTACCAAGAACTTCAGCGCTTGAAAATGTTGAACTGCCTTTGCTTTATAATCCGGAGATCAGAAGAAAAGAGAGAAAGGAAAAGGCTATGAATACTTTGGAATTGGTGGGGCTTACCGATTGGTCGGAGCATTTTCCAAACCAGCTTTCAGGAGGACAGCAACAAAGAGTTGCCATTGCCAGGGCACTGGTAAATGATCCGGTTATAATGCTTGCCGATGAACCGACCGGTAACCTCGATACACGGACAAGTTTTGAGGTAATGGAAATTTTCCAGGAGCTTAACCGGAAAGGAATAACCATTGCACTGGTAACTCATGAAGCGGATATTTCAAAATTTGCTACACGAAATATTCTTTTCCGTGATGGAAGGATCATTAAGGAAATCATGGTTGAGAGAGTAAAAAATGCCAGAGAAGAGCTTAATAAACTACCTCCGGAAGATGAAGATATATAATAACTGAACTTTGAGAAAATGAAACTGCTAAATTTATTTGTAATTGCATTACGATCGTTGAATAAGAACAAGATCAGGTCGTTACTAACAATGCTTGGGATCATTATTGGTGTGGCTTCGGTGATTGCTATGCTGGCTATTGGTCAGGGCTCGAGAGACAGTATTGAAAACCAGATATCCGGATTGGGCTCCAATGTTATTATGGTGTTTCCGGGTGCCACTTTCAGGGGAGGGGTTGCTACTGCCGCAGGGTCTGCCCAGAGTCTTGAAATGGATGACCTGGAGGCTATTCGGGCTAATTGCCCGTCGGTGAAATATATCAGTCCGGTTGCACGGTCCGGTGGTCAGATCATTGCAGGATCATATAACTGGAACAGTTCTATTCGCGGGGTGTATAATGAATATTTTGATATAAGAAATATTGAGGTGGAAAGCGGATCACGCTTTTCGGAAATGGATGAGAAAAGGGCTTCAAAAGTATGCATAATCGGACAGACTGTAGCAGAAAATCTTTTTGATGAATATACCGATCCCGTTGGTCAAAGAATAAGGATAAACAAAATACCTTTTACTGTTATTGGTTTGTTAAAAGAAAAAGGTCAGGGTGGAATGGGAGAGGATCAGGATGATATAATTTATGCCCCATTCTCAACTGTCCAGCGCAGAATGAGAGGTGCCAGGCAGAATATCCAGCAGATATATATTTCAGCAGTGTCTGAAGAAAAAATCGAACCGGCATCTGAAGAGATTGATGACCTGCTGAGAACGAGAAAAAATATCAGTAAGTATGAAGATCCTCCTTTTAATATTCGCACACAAACTGAGATAGTTGAAATGTTTACATCGACATCAAATACTATGATGGTTTTATTGGCAGGTATTGCCAGCATCTCACTAATAGTTGGCGGAATTGGTATAATGAATATTATGCTTGTATCTGTAACAGAGAGGACAAGGGAGATTGGGCTCAGGATGGCAGTAGGAGCAAGAGGTAAGGATATTCTTCGTCAGTTCCTGCTTGAAGCAGTATTATTGAGCCTGCTTGGCGGATTAATCGGGGCTGCTTTCGGAATCTTATCGTCAAAACTGTTTGTCGTAATAATGGGTTGGCCGGTAACTGTCTCAAGCTTTTCTGTTATTATGGCATTTTCATTTGCCTTTGTAGTAGGCGTTTTCTTTGGGTGGTATCCTGCCAGTAAGGCAGCCAGATTGATTCCAATGGATGCGTTAAGGTATGAGTAATAATGTGTCCTGGTTAAAAACAAAAAGTCATGAAAAAAGCAAATCATCAGATAAGATTAATAGCTTTAACGATCCTTTTTTCGCTATTTCCTGTAAGCCTTTCCTCACAAACTTTAATTGAAAATCCCGAACTGGATATAAAAATAAAGGCATTTCTGGAGAAACATAAGAACCACTGGTATTATATGAATGTGCCAAGTATTGACGGTCAGCTTCTTTTTGACATTATAACAGAGAATAATTATAAAAGTGCCCTTGAAATAGGGACTTCAACCGGCCATTCAGGAATATGGATCGCCTGGGCACTCAGCAAAACAGGTGGTAAACTAATAACAATTGAGGTAAATGAAAAAAGGTATAATATAGCCCTGAAAAACTTTGAAGAAGCAGGGCTGTCTGACTATATTAATGCCAGGCTTGCAGATGCACATACACTGGTGCCAAAACTTAAAGGCCCGTTTGATTTCGTATTCAGCGATGCCGATAAAGGATGGTATAAGAACTACTTTATATCTGTTAATCCAAATCTTAAGGTTGGCGGCTGTTTTACAGCTCATAATATATCAGAGAGACAATTCAGGTACAGAAGCGGACAGGGCGAATTCCTCAATTATATCAAAGGCTTAAGCAATTATGAAACAACTGTTAACTCATCGGGTGGAGGAGTATCCATAAGTTATAAAAAAGCGAAATAGAACCCCTGTAAAGTCAAGTCGGAAAACGCTTTCTCCAAAAAACTTAGTCTGTTCACAGCAACAAATATTGTAGTAGCCAACATCATTGGAGCAGGTATATTTACAACCTAAGGGGCTACTGATTGCTTTTTCCTGATTTTTGCTATCCGCCGGTGGATTAGTAAGAGAGCAATAATAATTAATACTTCTCCTAAAAGGAAGATGCCCCACTTAAAATTCTCTGGTACATAACTGGTTAGTTCATTGATGAAATCTTCGTTGGTAATAAGTGACGAAAGTTCATTCAGGTAACCGCCTCTGACAAGCAAATGAGTATAATCCAGGATGAAACTGATGAATATGATAATGGCACCGGAGATAATCAAAACCCATTCATGGGAAATCAGTCTGAAATGTTTTTTTGCAGTTTCGCCGGCAAATACTAAAACAGCTATATAAATCATTGAAAAAGAGCAAATAACCGGTGCTAAAACCGGACCAACCCATATAATTGGAATTAGAAAAAGTATATCCCAGGTGAGGAGTGAATCAGGCCAACCAACAAGGAGCTTCAACCCGCAATAATAAAAAAGATCCCATACAGCAAAAGCGAAAAGAAAAAAACCAAATTGTTGGAAGGTTGTTTTTCCGGCAAGAAGTCCGATACAAACGAGCATTATTATAGTAGCCAACTCCCTGAGAAGTTCAAATGATAAGATACTGGGTTCAATCAGTTTTAATGGAAATTCAAATCCTTCAGGGTAATACAGCTCAC
>JAUVHQ010000063.1 GCA_030593185.1 Bacteroidota bacterium | reverse complement strand
CATTAAGAGTTGAAATAATATTTGTCCCAACAATTGCAGGTCTGTCTTTTTTCCCGTCCTGGTATGAACCTTTTATCCTGTTATGAACATCTACCATATATACATTAACACCTTTTTCACCTCTTAATACCTCCTCATATGCTTTTTCAATACCACTTATACCAATATAATCGCCCATTTTATAAAAAGGGTTGCTCTTAATTGCATGTTCATCTACCTCACCGACATATCCTAATGCATGCCCTGCAATACTTTTACTATATTTTCTAGTGGGCCGGGGTTGCACAAAAAAACCAGGGAGCTGGTATAATTTTTCCTGTAGCACTGCATAGGTTTCAGAAGAAATCTGCTTAAGAAAGGGAGATGAGGTATAATAAGAATACGCCTTTGCATTTTGCAACCTGTTGTGAACATCTTCATGAGTAATTTCAAGAATATCACAAAAAGCCGATGTATCAAATTCTTCAACAAGATCTGGGGAAACCATAAGATCATAAATAGCTTCATTATAAACTAGAAGCTCCCCTGTACGGTCGTAAATCAAACCACGGGCAGGATACTGCATAATATACCTCAGAACATTGCGATTGGCTGTTGACTGGTATGATTTATCCAGCACCTGAAGACTTAACAATTTACCGATAAAAATAAAGGCAACCAGGAACAGCAAAGCTCCAAAAATATATTTCCGGTTCTCATAAATATTTTTCACAATGAAAAATTAAATGGAGTCTGTCTATAAACTCTATATTTCGTTTATAAATAAATAACAAATCTCAAAAAACAAATAACAACTTAACGAAGTGATCTCACGAACATCTTTAAAATTAATTATTTTGTGAGTAAATAATACCCAATGTTTGAAAAAACAAAATCCAAACAGCACATATAAAAGAATTTGTTTGATTTTTTAGTCATTTGAATTTGAGATTTATTTGTCATTTGATACTTGTTATTTGCCTGCCCCGTAAGGAAGCATGACTGTACGGGGATGCTTATGTAATCTTTGTTTGACTTTATTGACAAGCACTAAATAAATACTATTTCTGTTTCCGGTATATAAAAAACTGGCTTAAAATTATCAGAAAAACTGAAAACAGTGTACTTAACATTACCCTTAGCATGGTGTGGAAAAAAAATGTTATTCTGAATACCTCAACATAAAACAGAAATGTATGATGAAGAAACACCAGAACCAGGGAATATTTAAGAAACCAGGTAAACCCGAAATAATAAAGTCTCGGATAGGTACCCGATTCATATTCATCATGTGGCATAATAAATTTCAAAACATAAGGTCGCAAAAATGCCATAAACACAGTAGCTGATGTATGCATTCCCGGGGTATTTACAAAAAGGTCAATGGATATTCCGATGGCGAATCCCGAAATTAGTAAAAGCCAACGGGGTGTTTCAAATGGAAGCAAAAGAATGAAAAGCACATACATATAAGGATTAATAAAACTGCTTACCTGGATATTATTCAACACTAAAACCTGGAAAAGTATCAGGATAAACATCCGGAAAATATTTCTTGATACAGGGTTAATCATTAGTCGACTCCTCCAGTTCTATTTGTTCTTTACGTTGCAAGTTGCCTATCACTTCAACATAAACTAAACTTTTAAAATCAACTGACAGATCAACCTCAATCTCATAGAAATTCCCCCCTTTTACTTCAGAATTACTCACTGTTCCTATAGTAATTCCTTCAGGAAAGATAGAAGAATAACCACTTGTAACTACCGTATCTCCTTTATTAACGTCAATATGATAGGGAATTTCATCCAATTTAACCTTCCTGTAATCCTTCCCATTCCAGTGCAATGACCCGAAATAATTATTTTTTGCAAGTTTAGCACTGACTCTAAAATCCAAATTAAGTAATGATATTACTGTAGAAAACTGTTTTGATACACTCACTACGATCCCGATCACTCCATCCTGGGAAACAACACCCATTTCCGGTCGAATTCCAACATTACTACCCTTATTCAGAGTTAAGAAATTACGCTGCTTATTTACTGTTTGATTAATCACCTTCGCCGATGTATAGAAATAATGCTGGTGATATAAAGAGTCATATTCACCAAAAAAGAATATTTCATCAGACCTGTAAGTTCGCTCAATGATATTTTTCAACTTAGCATTCTCTTCAGCAAGTCTGAAATTGGTCTTTTTCAGGGAAAGATATGCAGTTGTATTATTAATTTTTTTATATATCCTCCCTGTAATTTTGTGTGTAATATTCAGGAATTGGGCTTTTTGGAAATTATTTTGATTAATAAGCAAGGAAATAGAGATCACTTCAAGAATTATAAAAAGAATCTGGAAATGATATAAAATGATTATTCTTAGTAAATTCCTCATTCGCCACTATATTTAGGGATATTCGCTAAAAGAAACACTGAAAGACAAACTTACTAATTTCCAGTTTGTCTTTTTTATTTTTTTTAAAAATTTTAGTGCAAAAAATGAGTGAATGATAAAATATGTAAATGATTGAATGATTGAATGATAAAATGCTTAAATGATGAAATTGGTTAAAGTTTAAAGTACTTTGCATTTTGCCAACTGCCAACTGCTGACTGCCCGCCTGACCGGACGGGTTGACTAATTTGTAACAGTTTTTATTATTAGTGATTGTCCCTGGTTAATTTATTCCACTTATCTCATTAGGAATGTTAATCTATCTGCATTCTTCAGAGCAATGCCCGTACCCCTGGCAACTGCATGCATTGGATTCTCAGCCAAATGGAAAGGAATACCTATTTTATCATACAATCGTTTGCCAAGTCCCCTTAAGAGAGCTCCACCACCGGCAACATGAATACCTTTACTCACTATATCAGCATATAGTTCAGGTGGAGTTTGTTCAAGAACACCCAAAATGGCTGTTTCAATCTTTGAAATGGATTTGTCAAGACAGTGTGATATTTCCTGATATGAGACCGGGATCTCAATCGGCATAGCTGTCATTAAATTAGGACCACGAACAACAAAATCAGCGGGTGGTTCCTCGATATCAGGAAGAGCCGATCCAACGTTTATTTTAATATTTTCAGCCATTCTTTCGCCAATCTTAATATTATGCTGATGCCGCATATATGCCTGAATATCATTTGTAAATCCATCACCGGCAATCCTTATTGATTTATTACATACTATTCCTCCTAAAGCAATCACAGCAATTTCTGTTGTACCCCCTCCTACATCAACCACCATACTTCCAAAAGGTTCTTCCACATCAATACCAATACCTATTGCTGCAGCCATAGGTTCATATATCATATAAACATCCCTTCCACCGGCATGTTCTGAAGAATCCCTGACAGCCCGTACCTCCACTTCAGTACTTCCCGAAGGGATACATACAACCATCTTTAAAGATGGAGTAAAAAACCGGGGTTTTTGATTGATCATCTTTATCATCCCCCGGATCATTTGTTCAGCCGCGTTAAAATCAGCTATAACACCATCCCTTAAAGGGCGGACAGTTTTAATATTGTCATGTGTTTTCCCATGCATCTGTTGTGCCCTCTTCCCTATAGCAATTAACCTGCCTGAACTTTTTTCAATAGCCACTATAGAGGGCTCATCTACAACAATTTTATCGTTATGAATAATAATAGTATTAGCTGTCCCCAGATCAATAGCAATTTCCTGCGTTAAAAATGAAAATATCCCCATTGGTAGTAAATAAGTTAAAAGTTAAAAGTTAAATGTAATATGTTATACATTATATGTTAAAAGTTGTCACTAAGCTATTTGCATTTCCCTTTACATCAAGCTGTTACGAGTTGCGAGTTTCATGTTACGGGTAAACGCATATTTCTTTACTCTCTCATTTTCTCATTTTCTCCTCTTCCCAATCTTCCATTATTATTCGCTCCCACAGTCCTTCCCACCACCTGCTCATGAGGTTTTCGCTCTCAAGTTCGCTCAAACGTTCCATCATTCCACTATTCCATTCTTCTCAATGCTTAAAATGTCTGATCCCGGTAAAGACCATAGACATATTGTGCCGGTCACAAAAGTCAATAGAATCCTTATCCCGGATTGATCCACCTGGTTGAATAACAGCAGATATCCCTGCATCATTAGCAATTTCAACCGAATCGGCAAAAGGGAAAAAAGCATCTGATGCCATAACCGCACCATTAAGATCAAATTTAAAATTCCTTGCCTTCACAATCGCCTGTTTCAATGCATCAACTCTTGATGTTTGTCCAACACCGCTCGCAAATAGTTGTTTCCCTTTAGCTAAAACTATACAATTTGATTTGGTATGTTTTACTATCTTATTAGCAAAAATAAGATCGGTTATTTCAGAAGCAGATGGTCTCTTTTTTGTTACAGTTTTCATATCTGTTTCATCTTCCATCTTCATATCCCTATCCTGGAATATAACACCATTAAGCAATGAACGGTATAAATAATCACCTGAGCCGGATGATTTTTGTACCAGAATAATCCTTTTCTTTTTCTGCTTCAATATCTCAATGGCATCGCTTTGGTATTCCGGTGCAATTATCACTTCAAAAAATATTTTGTTTATCTCTTCTGCTGTTTCTTTATCAACCTTCACATTTGATATCAGGATGCCTCCAAATGCAGATACAGGATCGCCTGCAAGTGCATCCTTCCATAATTGAAGAAGATCGTTCCCCGAAGCAATACCACAAGCATTATTATGTTTTAAGATAGCAAAAGCAGGTTCGGAATATTCTGACATCAGGTTTACGGCAGCATCAATATCCAGAAGATTATTGTACGAAATTTCTTTCCCGTGAAGTTTATCGAACAGCTTGTTAAAATCGCCATAAAACACACCCTTTTGATGAGGATTCTCTCCGTATCTAAGAGCATAACCGGTCCGCACACTTTCCTTAAAACTCATTACCTGGTTTTCGGCATTGAAATATTTAAAAATCACTGTATCATAATGTGAAGAAATATCGAAAGCTTCAGATGCAAATTTTCGCCTCTCTTCAAGTGTGGTTTTTCCCTTATTATTTTGCAGAATTTGCTTCAACTCCTCGTACTGGTCCTTGTTAGAAATAACAATCACATCATTATAATTCTTTGCAGCTGCACGGATAAGAGAGATCCCTCCAATATCTATTTTCTCTATCACTGATTGTTCATAAGCTCCGGAAGCCACTGTTTCTTCAAAAGGGTAAAGATCAACAATAACCAGGTCTATTTCAGGAATTTGATATTCCTGTAGTTCCTTCTTATCATCCCCTGTATCACGCCGTGCAAGAATACCACCAAACACTTTTGGATGTAAAGTTTTCACACGTCCGCCTAAAATTGATGAGTAGCCGGTAAGATCTTCAACTGCAATAACTTCTGTACCAAGATCCTTAATAAAGTTTTGTGTTCCTCCTGTAGAATATATTCTTATTCCCAGGTCTTTAAGGAGGTAAATTATATTGTCCAGGTTTTCTTTATGGTAAACTGAAATTAAAGCTGAATTAATCCTTTTTAAATCACTCATTAACAATCGTTATAAAATTTTCGCACAAAGTTATGAAACAAATAAAAATCTGCTGATAAAAAACTGTTTAAAAATAGTTAAATTTGCTGATGAATTAGAATTATTGGTGTAACAATTACTAAAAGAACACAGCTTCGCAAATTTTAAACCTTAACTTCCATGTTTCATATATTATATAGTCGACAGTCGGCAGTCCACAGTCGGCAGTCGGCAGTACCTTTCATGTAGAAGATAAAAGACAAAAGTTGAAGATCCTGACAACCAGAGGTTCGTCAGGGTAAAAAGTGATGAAGGATGCAGCAACACAATTCTTTTCCTTTTATATTAAAAGTTTATCTTTGTAAAAACCCGGTAAAAGCAAAACAGGAATGAACCGAGCATGACAAAATTTTATTTATTTTGACACACAGTAGTATGATTAAATTTTGTCATGCGAGCTACATCTGACCATTAAAAATAAATTATAAACAGATGAAACGTCTCATACTTATTCGATTATTAAAAGAAAGTTTTTTATTTGCTTATCATGCCATTATTGTTAATAAACTAAGAACATTCCTGTCGTTGCTTGGAATAACCATAGGGATTTTCGCGATCATCTCTGTTTTTACGATAATCGACTGGATGGAGCGGTCTATCAGGGAAGGCATATCATCAATGGGTGATAATGTAGTTTATGTTTCAAAATGGCCATGGTCATTTTCCTTTGATTTTGAATGGTGGGAAATTCTAAAATGGCCGGTACCAACCATTGAAGAATATGAAAAATTAAAACAAAAAGCAGTAACTGCCGAATCAATGGCTTTTATCATTCAAACAAGTGTAACAGTTGAATACAGGAACAACTCTGCTGAAGATATTGGTTTGCTTTCTTCTACACACGATTTTGATATTGTAAGAAATTTCAATATTGAAAAGGGCAGGTATTTTTCTATGTATGAATCAAATAATGGAAAGAACAGTGCAGTTATCGGGGCTGTTCTTGCTGAAAGGCTTTTCGAGAACATTAGCCCTGTTGGAAAAGAGATAACTATCAGGGGAAGGAAACTAATGGTTATTGGTGTTTTTAAGAAAGAGGGAATGGGAGGTTTCATCGATGAAGGTTTAGACCGGGTTGTACTTGTCCCAATCAACTTTACCAGAAATATTGTAAATATCAGAAGCGATTATCTTGACCCCAATATTATTGTTAAAGCTAAACCGAATATTTCTCTTCCGCAATTGAAAGATGACCTTAGAATGATCCTGCGTGCCAGCAGAAAGATCAGACCACAGGATAAAGACAATTTTTCTCTTAACCAGGCAAGTTTATTACAACAGGGGTTTCAATCGATTTTTTCAGCTATAAATCTGGGTGGATGGATCATTGGTGGATTTTCTATTCTTGTTGGTGGTTTTGGAATTGCCAACATCATGTTTGTATCGGTTAAAGAACGCACCAATATTATTGGTATTCAAAAATCACTGGGTGCCAAGAACAATTTTATCTTACAAGAATTTCTTTATGAATCTATTTTACTTTCTATTGCAGGTGGAATACTGGGTTTGTTTCTTGTTTTTTGCGGGACACTAATTATCAACTGGAAAATGGATGTTGTAATCACTCTGACAAGCGGAAATATTATGACTGGAATTATGATCTCCTCTGTTATAGGGATTATATCGGGCTATGCACCGGCATATTCTGCCTCACGACTTGATCCGGTTGAAGCTATTGGAACCACTTTTTAAATTAGTCGGCAGTCGGCAATCAACAGTCGGCAGTCAGCAGTCGGCAAAAAAGAAAATAGTGTTAAACATTTAATCATTTTAGCATTTAAGCATTCTATCATTTAAGAATTTTATTATTCCAAACATATGACACTGAATAGCTACCTTTGTTTTAAGCTTGTTTGATTTCTTCCACTTCTTATCTTCCTTAGCCTCAGCCTTAGCCTCCATTTTATTAGAACATCCCGTACATTAATCTTCCTATCATCAGATACAGAAACAGTCCGATGATATCATTCAGGGTAGTAATAAAAGGACCTGTGGCGAGTGCCGGATCAATTTTCACACTGTGGAGCACCAGAGGTATCAGTGTGCCAAGTACAGCTGCGAACAGAATAACAGCCATCAGTGCAAGACTCACTGTTAAGGTTAGTGCATATGAATCGGTAAAGAAATAATTGTAAACGAAAATCAACGACCCTAAAACAGCACCATTTATTATTGCAACTAAAGACTCCTTCAATATTTTCGTCCATGTACTGCCCAAATCAAGCGACCGGCCGGCTAAACCCTGAACCACTATTGCTGACGACTGGATGCCAACATTTCCGCCCATAGCTGCAATAAGAGGAATAAAGAATACCATCTGGGGGTTTATTTTCAGGTCCCCTTCATAATGTGATATCACCAGCGCACCTAAAATACCTCCTAACAGGCCAATTAGCAACCACGGTAAACGAGCCCTCGTTATAACAAAAACTTTATCTGAATGTTCAATATCTTCAGAGATACCGGAAGCCATTTGGTAATCCTTTTCCGCTTCGTCCCTGATAAAATCAACCACATCATCAATGGTAATACGCCCTATGAGACGGTCAATTGAATCAACCACCGGTAAGGCAACTAAATCATACTTGTCCATAATATTGGCTACTTCCTCTCCTGAAGTGCCAGTCTTTACATATATAACATCTTCATTAGCAATATCTTTGATTATTGCAGTGTTTCGTGCTAAAAGCATCTTCTTCAACGAAACGGTACCTTTTAACTTATTGTTATCATCTACTACGTAAACATAATATACCTCATCAACATTCTCAGCCTGTTTACTCATCTCTTTCAGGCATTTCATAATGGTCCAGTTCTCATTTACTTTGATCAGCTCTTTTCCCATTAATCCGCCGGCTGAATCTTCATCATATGAAAGCAGATCAACAATATCCCCGGCTCTCTCAACATCATGTATATGCAGAAGGACATCTTCTTTTTTCTCTTCAGACAATTCACCGATTATATCAGCAGCGTCATCAGAATCCATATTATCAATAAACTGTCTGGCAATAACTTCACCCGGAATTACTTTCAGGAACCTTTCCCTGTCATCCTCTTCAAGTTCAGCAAGGACATCAGAAGCAGTCTCCCCCTCAAGCAACAAGTATAGAAACCTTGCCTCTTCAATATTTATCTTGTTATACAGTTGTGCTATATCTGCAGCATGAAGATACTGAATAAGCTCTTTTGCTTTACTCTCATTTTCCGTCCCGATAACTTCCCTGAGCTCATTCAGGTACTCCCTTGTTAATTCAAACTTACTTGCCATCTTAAAGTTTTTTATCTATTCATAAATTATTTGCAATGAAATTGGTAAGAGTGATAAATTCTTCTACCCCTAATTCTTCAGGCCTTTTACTCATCAATGCTTCATCTGTCTTTTGATTAAATAAACCATTTTTTAACGAATTACGCAAAGTTTTTCGTCTTTGATTAAAACCGGTTTTAACTACACGAATAAATAAGTGTTCATCACATGGTAAATTTTTCCTCTTATTCCGGGTTAATCTTATAACAGATGATTTAACTTTGGGAGGAGGGAAAAAAACATTTTCATTCACCGTAAACAGAATTTCGATATCGTAATATGCCTGTAACAGAACACTTAAAATTCCATATTTTTTTGTTCCCGGTCCTGACCTGATCCGCTCAGCTACTTCCTTTTGTACCATACAAACCACCTCCTTTATCTGATCCTTGCTCTCAAGCACCTTAAAAAATATTTGACTTGAAATATTGTACGGGAAATTTCCAATTAAAGAAATTTTTCCGGTAAACATATTGCCCAAATCAAGTTTAAGTATGTCCTTCTCTATGATCCGTTCATTCATTTCAGGGAATTTTCCCCTGAGGATCTGTACTGCCTCATTGTCTATTTCAACAAGCCATGTTTTGTTTTTGTATCTTCCGGGTAAAAATTGAGTTAACGTACCTGTACCTGCACCTATCTCAA
>JAUVHQ010000371.1 GCA_030593185.1 Bacteroidota bacterium | reverse complement strand
AAATGAAAGACCAGTCTATTGTCTGTAATATTGGACATTTTGATCATGAGATTCAGGTTGAGAAACTGGAAAAATGGCCCGGTATAGTTAAAGAAACAATAAAACCCCAGGTAGATAAGTATACTTTCCCCGATGGACACGGTATCTTTATACTTGCTGAGGGACGCCTGGTAAATCTGGGGTGTGCAACAGGACATCCTTCATTTGTGATGAGTAATTCTTTTTCTAACCAGGTTCTTGCTCAAATTGAACTTTGGAATAAAGATTATGAAATTGATGTTTACCGCTTGCCCAAACATCTTGACGAGGAGGTAGCCAGACTGCACCTGGAACAAATTGGCGTTAATCTTACGAAACTAACTAAGAAGCAGGCAGATTATATTGGTTACCCGGTTAACGGACCATATAAACCTGACCATTACAGGTATTAAAAGAATAACGTTATTAATAACGTAATTAATAACGTTATTCTTGAAACAGGTTCTTACATTAGTTATAAACTAATATCGTTACACCATCGAAGTTGGTATTGTATTGTTTCAGGGGGACTCTTGAAGGCCCCTTTTCTGTGGGGAAAGCAAGACTTGGCAGAACATACTCTGAACCGCATTCGGGACATTCAGCTATAGGATCACTTGTATTTTCAGTAGTAACAGCAATGCTTTTATCTATATTAAAAGGGCATGTACGGTCAAATGCATAAAATTCGTTTTCAGAGAAACGGTAAACAATTATTCCGTTATAATCGTATCCTGCTGAACGTCTTCCTGCATATTCGCTGGTGATTATTACAGAATTACCAATAGCATTCAGGTCGGTAAATTGTGGATCATCCACTCTTATGGAGAAATTTACGTAGGTATTAGGGATTATCTCCTCCATTTTTTTTGTGCATGTAACAAAAATAAGAAGTGATAAAGTAGTTAATAAAATTTTACTTAAATTTGATATCAATGATTTAATGGTTTCATGAGTTACAAGTTCAATGCAAAGTTAGTTAAATTGTTGTTCGTAAGGTTACTTTTTTTGATGATGATCCTGTTTATGTCACAGGGATGTATTCATCAAAAAAAGTCAAGAATGGTGATAAAAGCTGAAAACAAGGCCGAGCGGATGGATAAGAAAAGAGAGAAAACCTATGAAAAAGAAAGAAAGAAGGGACTAAAACACCAGTATGAAATTCAGACAAAAGAAGTTCAGGAACGAATGAAACAATCAAGGAAAGATGCAGAAAAGTTTAACAGGCAAATGCGTAAACGCGAACCTTTTTTTAAAAGATTATTCAGAAAAATATTTAAGAAATAATGGAAGACGGTGTTAGTGCTATATTGTATATTATTATCAGTGCCATTATTATTTTAGTAGGGGTACTTGGAAAAAAGAAGAAACCACAACAGATTCCCGGTGGCTCAGGTAATGGTGAGCCTGAAGGAATGGACTTTTTTGAGAAATTAGGCTTAAAAGACATAGATGAAGGTAAGGAAGAATATATTGATGTTGAGGAGGAGGTAGAAGAAACAAAAAAGGCGGACGATAGCGAACTACATGAAATTTCAATTGCACCAACCTTTGATGATCAATCAGAAAAAAGGGCTGAAGTCGAAGAGAAGATATTTGAAGAAAAAACAGAAAAGGAGAATGCATATAGTATACTATTAGATGAAGTTGATTATGATATAAAGGAGATAAAGGAGGAATTTGATCTGAAAAAAGCTATAATTTACTCTGAAATAATCAATAGAAAATATGAATAGAAAAAGCAGTGTATCAGGTAGTAAAAACAATTGCTTTTTTTGATAATTTGTTTTAAATTATTTTCAGAATTTAAAAAATTAGTATATTTGCACCATGAAAGAGTTCCGGGATCCCGGAATTCTTTCTGTTTTTTTTGTACTATAACTAGAATGTATTATGGGAGTTATGTATCTTTCAGAAGAAGGGTTAATCAAACTTAAGAGTGACCTCGAGCAATTAGTCAAGGTTGAAAGACCAGGCATTTCAAGGCTGATAGCAGAAGCCAGGGATAAGGGCGATCTGTCGGAAAATGCTGAATATCATGCAGCTAAAGAAGCACAGGGAATGCTGGAGATGAAGATCTCAAAGCTTAGAGAAAGCCTGGCAAATTCACGATTGGTAGATAAAAACAGGATTGATACATCTAATGTACAGATAATGAATAAGGTTAAGATAAAAAATAAAGCTAATAACCAGGTTATGGAATATATCCTTGTTGCTGAAACTGAGGCAAATTTGAAGGAAGGGAAAATTTCGATTACTTCACCTATTGCCAAAGGGCTGCTAGGTAAAAAAG
>JAUVHQ010000258.1 GCA_030593185.1 Bacteroidota bacterium | reverse complement strand
TGAAAGGGATTTCTTAATGGAGTCGGGGGATATATTAAAACTGCCGGGTTCAACATCAACAAATACAGGTTTGAGGCCAAGAAAAGCAATCACCTCTGCTGTAGCTATAAATGTAAAATCGGGAGTTATTATTTCATCTCCGGGCTTAAGGTTTAGTGACATGAGGGAGATCTGGAGAGCATCTGTTCCGTTACCACAAGGAATAACATGTTTTACATCCAGGTATTTTTCAAGATTGTTCTGAAAACTCTTTACATCAGGACCATTAATAAATGCGGTGGAATTTATTACTTCTTCGATGGAATTATTAATCAGGGGCTTTATTCTCTTATATTGTCCCTTAAGATCAACCATCTGTATTTCTTTCATACTTTTATTGATTTGAAGAATAATTTTTGTGTGAAGATAGATAAAATCGCATGGATTTGCATTTAAAAAGATAAAAGCCTGCCACGTTTACCCCATGAAATTCTTTTTATTTCATCGGGGTGAAATGCGACGCCTGACCTGTGAAATTTGAGGCACGAAAATATTTCACCAGGGAAGAAGCATATTTCACTGTGGACAAAAGTAAAAAGATAAAAGGGAAAAGTGAAGAGTGAAGGGGTGATTAGGTGAGTAAGGAAGAAGGCAGCAGGCGGAGGGAAGAAGAAATCGTAAATTGTGAAGAGGTAACGAATAGTGATGCAGATGCTATAAGTTGTGATTGAGTTTTTTCTGATATAAAAATTATTGACTGGATTAAATTTTATTTATCTTTGTTTTTGAAATAATAAATAAACTTTCATTTTGGAAAATTATATTAAAGAACTTCTGTTTCAGCACGACTGTGTTATTATTCCTGATTTTGGCGGGTTTGTTGCCAATATACAATCGGCAAAGATTAACCAGGCACAGAATTCGTTTTCCCCACCTTACAAGGAGATAAGTTTTAACCGTGACCTGAAACATAATGATGGTTTATTGATTGGGTATGTGTCAAGGGCGAAAAATATTGGGTTTGTTGATGCTAAAAGACTTGTTGATTCATTTGTGAAGGATTTGAACATTAAACTCAATAAGGGGAAGAAAGTGGTTTTTGAAGATGTTGGTGCCCTGCAAATGGATAAAGAGAAAAATATTCAGTTCGAACCTTCAAATACAATTAATTTCCTGCTTGATTCATATGGATTGGATCATTTTAATTTCGATCCGCTTGAAGAATATGATGTAACTAAACGTATCCAGAAAAAGTTTGAGGAAAGATCTCCTGCTTCCCTTTCAAGAAGACGTACATTGCGGCGCTTAGCTATTGCAATCCCTATAGCTGTTGCCCTGGTACTTATTCCGTTAAAAACAAATATGCTGGATTTCAATGCTGACATTTCTTCACTCAATCCTTTTTCCAAAACTGAACAAGCCCAACCCAAAACAGAAAGTGCTGTTAGCGAAAAACCAACAATTGAAAAGACTGATATAGAGGAGCCTGTAACTATTGAGAAAACTATTACTCAACAGGCACCAGTCAGTCAGCCCGAAAAACCTGTCGCCGACCTGAATTACTACATCATTGCCGGCAGTTTTTTAAGTGAAAACAATGCATTCGGCATGAAAAAACAACTTACCGGACAAGGGTTCGATCCGGTTGTTTTCAAAGCCAATAATGATTTTTACCGTGTTGGTATTAAAGGATATTCTTCGATCGACCTTGCAATAAAAGAGATGAGAGAAATGAGAAAAAGGCAAGGTTTTGAACAAGTTTGGGTTACAAAGTATAATTAGTGTATCAATCTCAGTAGTCCTGATACCGGCACCCCTCTTCTTATTTTCCGCACTTGAATTTTTTCACGGCAATTGTATCACTGCTTCACCGCATCACTGCAACACAATTACTCACTCCCGCAATCCTTCCCACTACCCGTTTCCCGAATCAAGCTCGGGACAGGCTGTGAGGTTTGGCTGACGCCAAACGTTCTTCTACTTTACAGTACACCCATCGGGTATTTTTTCGGTGGGAGAAACAAAAGTTAATTTTCCTTCAGGTGTCTCAGCCATCAGGATCATTCCATGAGATTCTATTCCTCTTATCTTACGGGGTTGCAGGTTAAGCACTATTGATATTTGCTTTCCAATAATTTCAGCAGGATCAAAATGTTCGGCAATCCCTGCAACAAGGGTTCGCTCATCCACCCCGGTATTTATTTTTAGTTTGAGTAATTTTCCGGTTTTAGGAACTTTTTCAGCTTCAAGAATGGTTGCTGTCCTGATATCAACTTTAGTGAAATCTTCAAATGATATAGTATCTTTCTGTTCCATAATCCCGGTTGTATTTTCAAATATTTTCTGTGTTTGGATCAATTTATTTACCTGTTTTTCAATTATTTCATCTTCAATTTTCTCAAATAAAAGAGAGGATTTATTTATTTTATGTCCTGGAGAAAGCAGATCTTTTTGTCCGATCATTTCCCAGCTCCCTCCTGAAAAATTCAGGAATTCTTTCATTTTTTCTACCGTGAATGGGAGGAAGGGCCCCAGGATAAGAGACAGGTTTGCAGTTATTTGCAATGAAATATTAATAATAGTTCCAACTCTTGTTTTATCAGTTTTAATGATTTTCCATGGTTCGGTATCTGCCAGATATTTATTACCCAGTCTGGCTATATCCATTGTGAATTTTTGTGCTTCACGGAAACGGTAATTTTCCAGACTATTTTCAACCCTGTTCTTCAGTTTTAATATTTCGTCTAAGGTTTCTTTATCAAAGTCAGTTAATTCTGATAATTCCGGCACTTCCCCGTCAAAATATTTCTTAGTGAGGATAAGTGTACGATTAACAAAATTCCCCAGCACTGCTACCAGTTCGTTGTTGTTACGCGACTGGAAATCTTTCCATGTAAAGTCGTTATCTTTTGTTTCGGGAGCATTGGCAGTTAATACATACCGAAGTACATCCTGTTTTCCGATGAACTCTTCCAGGTATTCATGAAGCCATACAGCCCAGTTTCTTGAGGTCGAGATCTTATCTCCCTCAAGGTTAAGAAATTCATTTGCAGGTACATTATCAGGAAGAATATAACTCCCTTCAGCCTTGAGCATTGACGGAAAGAAAATGCAATGAAAAACAATATTATCCTTACCGATAAAATGCACCATCTTAGTCTCAGGATCTTTCCAGTACTTTTCCCAGTTATCTGTCAATTCCCTGGTAGCCGAAATATATCCTATCGGGGCATCGAACCAGACATACATAACTTTTCCTTTTGTGTTTTCAATAGGAAGTGGAACCCCCCAATTCAAATCGCGGCTAACAGCCCTGGGTTGCAGACCCATATCAAGCCATGATTTACATTGCCCGTAAACGTTGGTTTTCCAGTTTTTGTGGTCCTCAAGGATCCATTTCTTCAGGAACGGCTCATATTTATCTAATGGCAGGTACCAGTGCTTGGTTTTCTTACGAACCGGTTCACTTCCGCTTATAGTTGATTTTGGATTGATCAAATCTGTTGCATTCAGTGACGTTCCGCATTTTTCACACTGGTCTCCATAGGCATTTTCATTCCCGCAGTGAGGACAGGTTCCTGTAATATACCTGTCGGCAAGGAACTGATCTGCTTCATTATCATAATATTGCTCCGTTTCCTGTTCAATAAAATCTCCGTTATCGTAAAGTTTTTTAAAAAATTCAGAAGCGGTTTTATGATGAATTTTAGCTGTGGTTCTTGAATAAATATCAAAATCGATACCAAATTTTTCAAATGATTTTTTGTTTAATGAATGATATTTGTCGACAATATCCTGAGGAGAAATCCCTTCATTTCGTGCTTTCAGAGTAATAGGCACACCATGTTCATCCGACCCGCAGATTGAAATAACATCTTTCCCTTTTGCACGTAAATAGCGGGTATAAATATCTGAAGGAACATAA
>JAUVHQ010000192.1 GCA_030593185.1 Bacteroidota bacterium | reverse complement strand
AGCTGTGATATTGATGGTCCTGTTCCGTCAACGATCAGAGTTTCGACAATTGCTGAGCCATTATATGGTTATAATCCTTTAACAAATAAAGAATCAGAGCCATTTGACAAGAAAAGTATTACAGTAATGGCAGTGGATAATTTGCCGGGTGAGCTGCCACGCGATGCTTCAGAGGAGTTTGGAAAAATATTAATGGATAAAATTTTGCCATTATTATTAGGTGAGGATAAAAAGGGAATTATTGAAAGAGCAACCATTGCTAAAGATGGAAAGTTAACAAAAAAATTTGCTTATCTCCAAGACTATCTGGAAGGGAAAGAATAAGGTTAAGGTTAACCCGGAACACTGCATCACTGCATCACAGTCTCCTGTAAGCTGATCAAAACTTTAGAGTTTTTTCAATGCACGGATTGTTTCAGAGGGATTATCTGAACTAAATACCGTATTTCCTGCTACCAGAACGTCAACACCTGCTTCAACCAGTTTTTTTGCATTTGATAAATTCACGCCACCGTCAACTTCAATGAGGGCTTTTGATCCGGTTTTTTCACGTAGTTTAACAAGATCATCTATTTTTTCATAAGAACTTTCAATAAATTTTTGTCCGCCATACCCGGGATTAACTGTCATTATCAAAACCAGATCAAGTTCAGGCAGAATTTCTTCAAGCAGATCTACAGGAGTAAGTGGATTAAGTGAAACGCCCGGTTTCATTCCCAGGGTTTTTATTACCTGCACTGTTCTGTGCAGATGTTTGCATGCTTCATAATGGACAGTAAGAACATCGGCACCTGCTTCATGAAATTCATTCAGAAATTTGTGTGGTTCTACAATCATCAAATGTACATCAAGTGGTTTTGAAACAAGTTTCTTAATATTTTTGATTAAATGAAATCCAAAAGAGATATTTGGTACAAAAACCCCGTCCATAACATCAATATGAACCCAATCAGCTACGCTATTGTTTATCTTTTTTATCTCATTTTTCAAACAGCTAAAATCAGCAGTTAGTATCGATGGTGCAACCAGGTGGTTCATGAGGAATAGTTTTTATTTCCAGACAAAAATAAAAAATCCCTGAAAATCAGGGAACTATTTTAACAAAATGTTTACTTAGTGAGCGATCCCGGTAAAATTAAAAGATTCTACTTGTTTGTTATTGAATCAATTTCAGCCCAGGTATGTTCTCAGTATTTTACTGCGGGTTGTGTGTTTAAGTCTTTTTATTGCTCTTTCTTTGATTTGTCGTACCCTTTCCCGGGTAAGTTTAAATACCTCACCGATTTCTTCCAATGAATGCTGGTGACGTCCTGCCATGCCAAAATAGAGATTAATTATATCTGCTTCCCTGCTAGTAAGAGTTTTCAGAGCTCTTTCAATTTCTTTTTTAAGAGAGTCGGTAAGTAATTCTTTTTCAGGGCTCGGAGAGTCTTTGCTAAGATAAACATCATACATATTTCCGTCATCGTCATTTCCAAGCGGGGCATCCATAGATATATGTCTTCCGGAGTGACGTATAACTTCTTTTATATCTTCAGGTGCCAGTTCAAGCACTTGACCTATCTCACGGGCAGTAGGTTCTCTTTCATATTTTTGCTCTAAATCGGCAAAGGTTTTATTAATTCTGTTTATCGAACCTATTTTGTTTAAAGGCAGTCTGACAATTCTTGCTTGTTCAGCCAGTGCTTGCAGGATTGATTGTCTGATCCACCAGACAGCATATGAAATAAATTTAAAACCCCTTGTTTCATCAAATCGCTGAGCAGCTTTAATAAGTCCTAAATTTCCCTCGTTGATCATATCCGGGAGACTTAAGCCCTGGTTCTGATATTGCTTTGATACGGAAACAACAAATCTAAGATTTGCTTTTACCAGAATAGTGAGCGCATCAATATCTTCATTATGAATTCTTCTGGCAAGTTTAACTTCCTCATCTGCAGTTATAAGGTCAACCTTACCAATTTCGTGAAGATACTTGTCAAGTGAGGCAGTTTCACGGTTTGTAACTTGTTTTATGATCTTAAGTTGACGCATAGATAAACTTATTGGCAAAAATTATACGAGAAAAAAAATAAAAGGTTTCATTTTTCATAAAGAAACACATTTTTTTATTTTATTTTTTTGTTAATTATTTCGAATTGCTTATACTTGCACAATATTTCCATGTAGCGTATTACATTCCTTATAAGTTTTAATCCATTACATATTATCTCAATACTATCTGAGAATTTCACAGAATTATTTTTATAAACCCATTTTTTATACTAGATGTACGATATACTTGAATTGAATAATAAGAAAGTTGCTGAATTAAGGGATATTGCTAAAAACCTTAAAATAAAGCGGGTCGACTCGTTACGTAAACAGGATCTGGTTTACAAAATCCTTGACGAACAGGCAATAACAGCTACTGATAAGAAAAAGTCCGAAGCAAAAAAGCCCGGCAGAAATGAAAAAGCTGAAATGAAAAAGTCAAAAAGAGAAAGAATACCTTCGCTGAGATCAAGGAAAAAGGAATCTGATAAGAAAACATACAGCCCCAGAGATGACTATAAGCAAAGACCTGCTAAACAGGATGTTCCGGAATCTTCCGGGGAAAAGAAAGAATATGATAAAAAACCCGTAAAATTCAAGTTACCTGAGAAAACAGAAAAAAGAATTGATTTCAATAAGTCTGATACAAGAGATCATACAGCACCACCTCAGCAAAGAGAAAAGCTGAAAAACAGGAAAGATTTCAAAAAATCCGATACTCCGGTCCCTGACCTTAAGCATCAAACACGGGAAAAGTTAAGCGGCATTAAGGATTTTAATAAATCAGGATCGGCAGATCGTTTTTCCCCGCAAAAGAAAAGAGCAGAAAAAGTCCAGGAAAAATATGATTTTGAGGGACTTATTGTAAATGCCGGAGTGCTGGAGATAATGCCTGACGGATATGGGTTTTTACGCTCAGCCGACTATAATTATCTTAATTCGCCCGATGATATTTATGTGTCACAATCACAGATCAAGCTATTTGGGCTGAAAACAGGCGATTTGGTTAAGGGTAGTATTCGTCCTCCAAAAGATGGTGAAAAATACTTTCCGCTTATTAAGGTTGAAGAGATTAACGGCAGGAGTCCGGACTATATCCGTGACAGGGAACCATTTGATTATCTAACACCACTTTTTCCTGATGAGAAATTTATTCTTACCGGATCAAGTGGGGGAAACTTATCGGTAAGGATCGTAGATATGTTTTCTCCTATCGGAAAAGGACAACGCGGACTTATAGTAGCCCAGCCAAAGACAGGGAAAACAGTCCTTCTCCAGGAGATTGCCAATGCCATTGCCAAGTATCAACCCGAGGTTTATCTTATGGTTCTTTTAATTGATGAGCGACCTGAGGAGGTAACTGATATGGCAAGGAATGTGAAGGGTGAAGTAATTGCCTCAACGTTTGACGAACCTGCTGACCGACATGTAAAGGTTGCCAATATTGTTATTGAAAAAGCCAAAAGAATGGTTGAATGTGGTCATGATGTTGTTATATTGCTTGATTCTATTACTCGCCTTGCAAGGGCTTTTAATACAATTGCTCCTACTTCCGGGAAAGTTCTGTCGGGTGGTGTGGATGCTAATGCATTGCATAAACCTAAGAGATTTTTTGGTGCTGCCAGGAATATTGAAGATGGTGGCTCGCTTACTATCCTGGCAACCGCCCTCACTGATACGGGTTCAAAGATGGATGATGTGATTTTTGAAGAGTTTAAAGGTACAGGAAACATGGAGCTTCAACTTGACAGGAAACTTTCAAATAAGCGGATCTATCCCTCTATTGATATTCCCGCTTCAAGTACAAGAAGAGAAGATCTGTTGCTGGATAAGGAGATGATGAACAAGATATGGATTCTAAGGAACTATCTTACTGATATGAACTCTGTTGAAGCTATGCAATTCCTCCGCGACCGTCTTGCACAAACCCAATCAAACGAAGAATTCCTGATATCTATGAACAGTGGGTAAACCTATTGTATCATTATAATAATACGGGCTTTTTCTCCCATATTTTTTTGTGATAAATCTCATTATTATCACTGCTGTTTTGTTTTATATTTGTGCCTCGGTTATAATATATCGAAATTCAACTAAGCTTATTTGAAAGAATATTAAATACCCGGCTGTTTTTACAGGTTTGTTTTTCGAAACTAATTGGATTATTTTACTTTTATATGATTTTTCAATAATAAAAATTTATTTATAAAATATTTAAGAGGTTTAAAATGACAAAAAAGAAAAAATTTATCACACTTGATGGGAATACTGCTGCTTCGCATATAGCTTACATGTTCAGTGAGGTTGCATGTATTTACCCGATTACTCCATCTTCCACAATGGCAGAAAACGTTGATGAGTGGGCTGCCAATGGCAGGAAGAATATCTTTGGAGAGGAAGTTGAAGTGTCTGAAATGCAGTCTGAAGGAGGAGCTTCCGGTGCGGTTCATGGTTCACTGCAAGCAGGTGCCCTTTCTTCAACTTATACGGCATCCCAGGGTCTGCTTTTAATGATCCCCAATATGTATAAGATAGCGGCAGAGCTTTTACCCGCTGTATTTCATGTAAGCGCCCGTAGTGTGGCTGCTCATGCTCTCTCAATTTTTGGTGATCATAGCGATATTTATGCAACCCGTCAGACAGGGTTTGCCCTGTTAGCAAGTGGCGGTGTCCAGGAGGTTATGGATCTTGCAGCAGTGTCTCATCTTTCTGCAATAAAAACCAGTTTACCGTTCCTTCACTTTTTTGATGGATTCAGGACATCCAATGAGGTGCAAAAGATTGAAGATATTGACCAGGATGAACTTGCCAAACTTATTGATTATAACGCACTTGAAAAATTCAGAAATAATGCTCTTAATCCTGAGCATCCCGTTACAAGAGGTACTGCTCAAAATCCGGATATTTTTTTCCAGGCCAAAGAGTCAATAAACAGGTTTTACGAACCG
>JAUVHQ010000281.1 GCA_030593185.1 Bacteroidota bacterium | reverse complement strand
GCGAAAGGTTCATGCGGAGAAACACGTTCACAATTATATAGAGTTTTTGACAAAAAATATATCAATCAAAAAAAAATCGAAGAACTAAAAGAGAAAACAATTGTTTTAAGTAAAAAGCTAAATTCTTTCATAAATTATTTGAACAGATCAAACTATGATGGAGAAAAATTCAAAAAATAGTTATATGTTTCATCGGTAACTCAACCTCAAACCTCAAACCTCAAACTTGAAAACCCAAATACTCAAAATATTTAACGTATAGCATATTTATAATATAATGTATAATAAAACTAAGGGCTTATAATGAAACAAATCATCGAATGTGTTCCCAATTTCAGTGAAGGGAATGATATGAATATTATTAAACAGATAACTGAAAAGATAGAATCGGTAGATGGGATAAGTTTACTTGACGTTGACCCCGGAAAAGCTACCAACAGAACGGTTGTAACGTTTGTAGGCGCTCCTGAAGAGGTTTCAGAAGCAGCATTCCGTGCTGTAAAAAAGGCATCGGAGCTGATAGATATGAGTAAACACAGGGGTGAGCATCCGAGAATGGGAGCAACAGATGTTTGTCCAATGGTTCCTGTTTCAAATATTACTATGGAAGAAACAGTTGAATATGTAAGAAAACTGGCAGAGAGAATTGGTAACGATCTGGGTATTCCTGTTTACTGCTATGAAAATGCGGCATTAAAAGAAGATCGCCGGAATCTTGCTAATTGCAGAACGGGTGAATATGAGGGTTTGGAGAAAAAGTTTACTGATCCTCAGTGGAAACCAGACTTCGGACCAGCTGAGTTTAACAGTATGTCAGGTGCTACTGCTGTAGGTGCCAGGGATTTCCTGGTAGCATATAATATAAATCTTAATACAACATCGGTCAGACGTGCAAATAGTATAGCTTTTGATGTAAGGGAAAAAGGAAGGATAAAGCGGGATAACGGATCATTATCCGGAAAAGTGATTAATGATGAGAATGGTGAACCTGTGAGAGTTCCGGGGACTTTAAAAAGTGTTAAGGCAATTGGCTGGTATATTGAAGAATTTGGGATTGCACAAATATCTATAAACCTTACTAATATTTCAATCACTCCTGTTCATATAGCATTTGATGAAGTTTGCAAAAAGGCTGAAACACGAGGTTTAAGAGTTACCGGATCTGAACTGGTCGGACTGATACCTCTTAATGCAATGCTTGACGCGGGCAGATATTTCCTGAAAAAACAAAACCGGTCACTTGGTGTTTCTGATAAAGAACTAATAAAAATAGCAGTAAAATCAATGGGTTTGGATGAGCTTTATAAGTTCAAACCCGAAGAGAAGATAATTGAATATGTGATGGCAAAGAATGCTCCGGATAAGCTTATTGATATGAACCTGGAGGATTTTATAAATGAAACAGCTTCTGAATCGCCTGCTCCCGGAGGTGGTTCTATCTCTGCTTATATGGGTTCATTAGGAATTGCCCTGGGAACAATGGTTGCAAACCTTTCCTCTCATAAACGTGGTTGGGACGATAGTTGGGAAGAGTTTTCACAATGGGCTGAAAAAGGGAAGATGATCCAAAATGAATTACTACACCTTGTAGATGAGGATACAACAGCTTTTAATAAAATAATGGATGCTTTCAGGAAACCGAATAAATCGGATAAAGAGAAGCAGGAACGGAAAGAGGCTATAGAGGAATCTACAAAAAATGCGATAATGGTGCCCTTTAAGGTGATGGAAACGGCATTCGGGGCATTTGAAGTTCTGAAAGCCATGGCAGAAACAGGAAATCCAAACTCTGTTTCGGATGCAGGTGTTGGAGCCCTGGCTGTACGTTCATGTGTAATGGGTGCATTCCTGAATGTAAAAATCAATGCTTCAGGACTGGATGATAAGGAATTCGTAGTAACTATCCTGCAAAAAGGGGAAGAAATTGAGGATAAAACAAACAGGAAAGAAAAAGAAATACTGGCTATTGTTGAGGGAAAGCTGTAGGAAACCAGACGAAAGGGCGACGGGGCGAATAGGCGACAAGGTGAAAGAACGATAGTATGTGATTGGGAAAGACACTTCATCACTTCAATAAATTACTTCATCACTTCAATATATCATTTCATCACTTAACTATATTATCAAAAAAATCTACATAATCTGCTTTTTTTTTGTCATTTATATATATTGTATTAAATTTGACTTGTCTAAGTAAATTATTTATTAACCTAAAAATTTATCCTATGAAAAAACTATTAATTAGTTTTTCCTTGATTCTGTTTATATGCCTCCAGGTGGCATTAGCGCAGACCAGGGAGATTACAGGTACAGTTACAGGTGCGGATGATGGAATTGCCATCCCGGGCGTTTCTGTAGTTGTGAGGGGTACCACAATTGGTACTATCACTGATGCAGAAGGGTATTATTCCCTCGATGTACCTGAAAGCGCAAGGATTTTGATGTTTACCTTTATTGGTATGAAAACCGTAGAGGAAACCATCGGCGACCGGAGCGTTATTGATGTAGTCCTCGAAACCGATGTTTTTGGTCTTGAGGAGGTTGTTGTTACCAGTCTTGGTATTACCCGTGAGAAAAAGTCACTGGGTTATGCAGTTCAGGAAGTATCCGGCGATGTCGTTAACAATGTTCGCGACATAAACTTTGTGAATTCACTTTCGGGAAAGGTTACTGGTGTGAACATCAAACAATCCAACACCATGGGTGGATCAGCCAATATTTTAATCCGTGGTACCACCTCCCTTACCGGGAATAACCAGGCACTGTTTGTTGTGGATGGGATACCTATCGACAACAGCTTTAGCGACCTGAGACGTGGTGGTGGATATGACTATGGAAATGCTGCTTCCGACATCAACCCTGACGATATTGAGTCGATTTCAGTTTTGAAAGGTGCTGCAGCTACCGCTCTTTATGGTTCCAGGGCTTCCAATGGTGTGATTCTCATTACCTCTAAGAAAGGTAAGAAAAAGAGAACCCTGGGTATTTCCATTAATTCAGGTTATATGGTAAATTCCATCAACAAAGTTACCCTTCCTGAGCATCAAACTGAATATGGCGCTGGTTACGGGCAGTATTACGAAGACCCAACCGGAAATTTCTTCTATGCCGATATTGATGGCGACGGGGTGAATGACCTTATTACACCAACCTCTGAAGATGCTTCCTGGGGTGCCAAGTTCGATCCCAACCTGATGGTAATTCACTGGGATGCACTGGATCCTGAATTTGATAATTATGGAGAAAAAAGACCCTGGGTAGCCGGTGCCAATGGCATTGACTATTTCTTCCAAACCGGTCACCGCTTAACCAACAACATTGCTTTCGACGGTGGAACCGACAATGGTGTTTTCCGTG
>JAUVHQ010000004.1 GCA_030593185.1 Bacteroidota bacterium | reverse complement strand
GCCACAAATTGTAGCAGGACACAATGATAGTATCGCATGGGGGATGACAAATCTGGCTGTTGATGATATAGATCTTTACCTGGAAAAAATTAACCCGGAGGATTCGAGTCAGTATATGTTTAATGGAGAATGGAAAAATTTTAATATAAGAAAAGAGATAATAAAAATTAAAGGAGGCGGGGAGGCTGAAAGAGAATTGCGTTTTACTCATCGCGGACCGGTAATGTCAGGATTCAAAAACCTTTCAGATGTGATTTCTATGAGATGGATCGGTAATGATTACAGTAATGAGATGAGGGGGGTTTATCTTTTAAACAGGGCAAATAACTGGGAGGATTTCAAAAATGCGATCTCATCATTCAAATCGGTCAGTCAGAATTTTATTTATGCTGATGTTAATGGCAACATCGGATTGTATGCAGGAGGCGGTGTCCCAATTAGAAAAGGAAATGGATATTCAATAATGAATGGTGAAACAGATGAATACGATTGGAAAGGAGTTGTTCCGTTTGAACAATTGCCTCACAGTTATAACCCGGAATCAGGATTTGTTTCTTCAGCAAATAATAAAACGGTTGGTGATAATTATCCCTATTATATAAGCATATATTTTGCGCAGGAGTACAGGATCAAAAGGATAAGGGAGCTATTAAACCAAAAAGAAAAACTCTCAATTGAGGATTTTATTGATATCCAGAATGATCAGAGTTCTATCCTTGTCAGGAAACTTCAAGGTGATATTATTAACATACTGAGTAAAGCAGAATTAAATGAATTGGAAAAAAAGGTGTTTGAGATATTTACTAATTGGGATGGGGAAATGTCGGCTGAGGCTGCCGGACCTGCTGTTTTTGAAAGTTTTTATTTAACCCTGCCTAAGAATATACTAATGGATGAAATGGGAGAGGATCTTTATAATGAATATTATGGCAATTCATCTTTGCTGAAGAATTTTATTGAAAATTTGTGGAGCAACAAAGAGATGAAATGGTGTGATGATATCACAACAAAGGATATTGAAGAAGGATTTGATGAAATGGTCGTAAAAAGTTTTAAAGATGCAATAGTAAAGCTTGCTGAGAAAATGGGCGATACACCTGAACGGTGGTCATGGGGATCAATACACAAATTTACACTTGAGCATCCCCTTGGTGGTGAAAAAATACTGGCAATATTTAACCTGAACAGAGGACCATTTGAAGTAGGAGGAAGTTTTCATACAGTACGGCCTTTTTCATATCCGTTCAAGGATCCTTTTAAAGTTGATCATGGAGCATCTCAAAGGCATATTTACTTAACGGACAATTGGGACAAGTCACTGAGCATTATTCCAACCGGAACAAGCGGGGTGCCTGCCAGCGATTATTATTGCGACCAGACAGAGTTATACGTTAATGGAAAATATCATCCGGACATGTTTAGTAAAAATATGGTTATCAGGCATGCGAAATATAAAATGAAATTCATTCCGGTTGAATAAAAACAAGAATGGCAGGCATCTGCCAGCCATTTTTTTGTATTTGGATAATTACTTAAATAGTCATGAGATCCTTTTCTTTAAACTCAAGAAGAGTTTCTGCTTTTTTTGAATAATCATTTGTCATGTCCTGTATTTCATCTTCAGCACTTTTTTCCCTGTCTTCTGAAAGACCTTCATTCTGAAGCTTTCTTAAATCATCATTTGCACTTTTCCTTGCATTACGAATACTTACTTTTGCGTTTTCACCTTCTGCTTTTACCTGTTTAACAAGTTGATTACGTCTTTCTTCAGTAAGTGCAGGAATATTAATATGGATCACCTCCCCGTTATTAGCAGGTGTAAGACCAATATTTGCTGCAAGAATTGCTTTTTCAATAGGTGTAAGCATATTTTTTTCCCAGGGTTGAACTACAATGGTTTTTAAATCGGGTGTATTTATATTGGCAACCTGGCTAAGAGGGGTATTCACACCGTAATAATCAACAAATATTCCATTGAGAATACTTGGAGATGCTTTACCTGCACGGATTTTGCCCAATTCTTTCTCAAGATAAGAAATGGCATTTTCCATATTTTCTTTTGCTAATTCGAAGCAAAACTGGACTTCTTCTTCCATTGGAGTAAATTTTACTGATTATTGATATCGTGCAAACAAATGTAAAAAATATATTTTATTTATGAACGATTGTTCCTGTCTTAATACCCTCAATGACTTTCCGGAGATTTCCCTTCTTATTCATATCAAAGACAAGAATTGGGAGGTTGTTTTCACGACACATAGTAAAAGCAGTAAGGTCCATTATTTTAAGATTACGCCTGATAGCTTCCTCATAGGTAATTTCATCAAATTTCTCAGCAACAGGATCTTTTTCAGGATCATCGGAGTATATTCCATCCACCCTTGTTCCTTTTAGCAGTATCTCAGCCTCCATTTCCAAAGCTCTTAACGCAGATGCAGTATCGGTAGTAAAATATGGATTTCCTGTTCCTCCAGTAAAAATCACCACCTTTTTGTTTTCAAAAGCAGCCATAACTTTATCTTTATTAAATCTTTCACCGACAGACTCAATGTTAATAGAGGTAAAAATTATAGTTCTTTGACCTGCTTTCTCAAGGGCTGATTGAATTGCTAATCCATTTATTACTGTAGCAAGCATACCCATCTGGTCTCCCTTAACACGGTCTGTCCCCCTTTTTGTACCTGTAATACCCCGGAATATGTTTCCGCCACCAATTACAATGCCGGTTTTCACACCTAAATCAGCAATTTCTTTAATCTGACAAACATATTCTTCAAGTTTATTTGGATTTATTCCGTAATCATCATTTCCCATTAGAGCTTCACCGCTGAGTTTTAATAGTATTCGTTTATACTTAATCATATTCAAAGGATTTTGTAATTACATTTCCAATATAAACTAAAATATAAATATAAAAAAAAGAGAGAACAAATTTATGGTTCATCCGGAAAATGAAGAATGGAATAATGGAATAATGTCCCGAAAATCTTCCCGCTCCGCGGGATTAGATTTTCGAGGATCCTTGAAAAATTACAAAAATCGAAGATTTTTTATTTTTCGGGAGAAGAATGGGAAGAAAGGGCATTAGCTAAGGAAGAATTTAAACAAACAGATCTTAAGGATTTTCTTATCTGAGTGGTCAAAGAATTAAGTTCAGAAAAATTACCTTCGGTGAGCTCGCAAGCTCGGTTCATAGAATTCATGAATTTTGCAGGTTATGAAATTTCTTGCTGACGTGATAAATATCCATTGCAAGAGCAACTGCTGATTGTAGACTGCCGACTGTTTAGTTACTTATAGAGTATCTTTCAAAACCTGTAACAGTAAGTTCTTTATCCGTTTCCTGGAGGTACTGTTTGATAGTTTTTTTGTTTTCTTTAACAAATAACTGATTCATCAGAGTATTTTCTTTAAAGAATTTCCCAAGTTTGCCCATAGCAATTTTTTCAAGGAGTTGCTCAGGTTTTCCTTCGGCAAGTGCCTGCTCTCTTCCTATTTCTAATTCTTTGTCAATTACCTCCTGCGGCACGTTCTCTTTATCCACGGCAACCGGGTTCATTGCAGCAACCTGCATTGCTATGTCTTTAGAAACCTGAACCTCAACATCATTTTTATTAAATCCAACAATTGAAGCAAGTTTATTGCCTGGATGAATATATGAATAAACTGTTGGCGCTTCAACCTTTGAGTAATATGCAAGCTCAAGTTTTTCACCTATAATACCTGTTTGAGCAGTTACTTCTTCCTGAATAGTTGTTTTACCAAGTTTAATCTGTTTCAATTCATCAAGAGAAGCCGGTTGTTCCTTAATAGCTTGATCAAGAATTGATCGAGCGAGTTTAATAAAGTTGTTATTTTTCGCAACGAAATCTGTTTCACAGTTAAGTACTATAATTGCACCTCTTGAAGAATTGTCAGAAACTTTTGCCAGAACAACACCCTCACTTGCATCCCTGTCAGCACGCTTATTGGCAATTGCCTTACCTTTTTTCCTGATAATTTCAATAGCATTATCATGATCACCATTAGCTTCCTCAAGGGCATTTTTGCAGTCCATCATTCCGGCACCGGTGCTTTTTCTTAATTTGCTGATTTCTGTGACTGGTATTTTACCCATTATAATATATTTTTATTGTTTGTAATTAGTTATTTATCATTTTTGCTATCTGTTTCGGCAAGTTCTTTTTTACTTTCACTATCAGTAGCATTCGTTTTATCATCTTTTTTCGTTTCAGCTTTCACTTCATTAATAACTGGATTTGGTGAATATTTTTCAGAAGCTTCAGGTTTTGATTTCTTTGCCCGAAGTTTCCTTGGACCGGCTTCTTGTTTTTCTTTCTTTTCTACAGTTTTCTTTTTCTTATCACTAACCTCTTTTTCCTTTTCCATTTTACGTTCATTCAACCCTTCTTCAATGGCTTTTGCCATGAGATCAATGATAAGTGAGATTGATTTCGAAGCATCATCATTAGCAGGTATCGGGAAATCGATATTTGACGGGTCAGAATTAGTGTCAACCATTGCGATTACAGGAATAGTCAACCGGTTAGCCTCTCTGACAGCAATATATTCTTTAGAAACATCAACAACAAAAAGCACTGCAGGAAGACGTGTAAGATCTACTATACTACCAAGTTGTTTTTCAAGCTTGGCTCTCTGCCGCTTGATTTGCAGCCTTTCTCTTTTCGACAGATTATCATAGGTCCCGTCAGCTGTTTTTTTATCAATAGAAGACATTTTTTTAACAGCTTTACGGATAGTTGGGAAGTTGGTAAGCATACCACCCGGCCATCTTTCTGTAACATATGGCATTTGGATTTTATTGATCCTTTCAGCAACTATTTCCCTGGCTTGCTTTTTTGTTGCTACAAATAAAACTTTTCTACCTGATTTGGCAATTTGTTTTAGTGCTGAAGCTGCTTCTTCAATTTTGACTACTGTCTTTTCAAGATCAATAATATGGATCCCATTACGTTCCATAAAAATATATGGAGACATATTGGGGTTCCATTTTCTTTTCAAGTGTCCGAAATGAACACCGGCATCTAGTAATTCTTTAAAATTGGTTCTGGGCATTTGTTGAATATTTAAGTTTACATTCTTAATTTATCAATTGTAAGGTAGTCCCTGGAAAACGAGAGTCCTGACAATTTAGATACTAAACTCAGTAGTAATAAGTTATCGTTTACTGAATTGAAATTTCTTTCTGGCGCCGGGTTGACCGGGTTTTTTCCTCTCAACATGGCGTGGATCTCTGGTTAGATAACCGTTGGAACGAAGAGATGATCTGTATTCAGGGTCGATTTTTACAAGAGCTCGGGCAATAGCAAGGCGTAGTGCTTCAGCCTGACCATTAACTCCTCCACCATTTAAATTGGCTTTAATATCATATTTGTTGGTTGATTCAACAAGTACTAGTGGTTCCATTATCCGGTTATGAAGTTGCATTGTAGGAAAGAACTTCTTGTAATCTTTATTGTTTACCGTAATATTTCCTTTTCCTTCTGTAATAAATATCCTTGCAACAGCAGATTTCCGGCGACCAATGGTATTAATAACTTCCATATTGATTATTTAATAGAATTCAAATTGATTTTGTTAGGTTGTTGTGCTTCATGTGGATGATGCGGTCCTGTAAAAACATGCAGGTTTTTATAAATAGCACTGCCAAGACGATTCTTTGGAAGCATTCCCTTTACAGCATGTTCAATTACTTTTATTGGTTTCTTGTTAAGAACATTCTCGATAGTACGAATTTTTTGTCCTCCCGGATAACCAGAGTGGCTTATGTATTTTTTATTTGTTAATTTATTGCCTGTAAGCTTCACTTTTTCAGCATTTATAACTATAACATTATCACCGCAATCAACATGAGGAGTGAAGTAAGGTTTATGTTTTCCGCGTAAAATAAATGCCACTTTCGAAGCAAGCCGACCCAAAATTTCATTTTCAGCATCAATCAGCATCCAAATTTTCTTAACAGTCTTCTTGTTGGCTGAAATGGTCTTGTAACTTTTAGTATCCACTTTGTACCTAAGTTTTTAATTAATACATCAATACAATTTAAGTATATGCTCAAATTGTGGTCTGCAAAAATACAATTATTTTTATTATTACAACAATAAAGACAATAAATTATCTTTGTTTTTGTTATTGATTATGCTTTTGGTTTTTTACCAACAGCTAACAGCTTTATATTTGTATATTCAGAAATAAATTAACACCTGATGTTTAATCATCGGATCATTAATCATTTGAATATCTATTATCTGGGTTTGATCCTTGTTGCTGTTTCATTACCCCTTTCGAAATTTGCATTAAGTGTTTCGATATTTATCCTTTTGGGTAACTGGATACTTGAAGGAGAATTCAGGAGGAAAATAAATATATTGAAAAACAGGGGTAGTGTTTTAATAATTTCCTCAATTGTTTTTATTCATATTATCTGGCTTTTCAACACAAGTGATATTCAAAGCGGGTTACATGACATTCAGATAAAATCATCCCTATTAGCTTTGCCATTGATAATTGGAACATCCAGGGGGTTGGATAAAAAACAAATTAGTATGATTTTATTGTTTTTTATTGCGGCCGTTACAGTTGCATCATTGATCATTGCTTTTATTTTCTTTGGTTTTACCGGGGTTGCAGTGGATAGTATAAAAGATGCATCAGTTTTTATTTCACACATTCGTTTTTCTTTGATGGTAAATGTTGCCATTTTTATTCTAGCACTATTTGTATTTGATAATTCTTATTTTAACCCATCCGGGATTGCAAAAATAATTTTTATAATTACCTTATTTTGGTTGATAATTTTCCTGGGATTGTTTCAAACCTTAACAGGGATTGTGATTTTTACTGTTATTGGCTATTTCATGATTATGAGATCAGTTTTTTTAATTAAGAATCTTATTATCAGGTATTTATTGTTTGTTTTATTAATTGGTATTGTCCCTGCATCTTTAGTACTCATATATGGGGAGGTGGTTAAATATTATGATGTAGAAGAGGTAATACCGGGTTCATTAGCCCTGTATACCTCTAATAATAACATTTACCACCATGACCTTATCCGGAAAGAAATTGAAAATGGGAAATATGTATGGATATATGTTTGCGAAGATGAGATAAGAGAGGAGTGGAATAAGAGAAGTGAATTAAATTATAGTGGTTATGATCTTAAAGGCCAGGAGATAAAATATACACTGGTAAGATTTCTTACCTCAAAGGGGTTGCGAAAAGATTCAGCAGCAATTTGGAAATTATCAGACAATGATGTACACAATATTGAAAAGGGAATAGCAAATTATATTTATTCTGATAAATTCAGTGCGAAAGCATTGATATACCGTATTATTTGGGAATTTGACCGTTATAGGAAAGGTCTTAATCCAAGTGGTCATTCGTTAACTCAAAGGATAGAATACTGGAAAACAGGGCTTGAACTAATTAGAAAAAATTTTTGGTTAGGTGTTGGTACAGGAGATCTGCAGATGGCCTTTGATAAGCAATATGAGGATGATAATTCAGTCCTGGAACCGGATTGGAGATTACGGGCACATAATCAATTTTTATCTTTTTTTATTGCTTTTGGAGTTTTTGGGTTTTTGTATTGTACTTTTGCCCTGTTTGCCCCTGTAGTGCTTGAAAAGAAGTATTATGACCTCTTTTTTATGATATTCTTTATTATTGGAGTTTTATCTTTCCTCAATGAAGATACGCTTGAAACTCATGTCGGTGCAACCTTTTTTGCGTTTTTTTATGCTTTGTTACTTTTTGGATTAAAGAATCAGTCGGCAGTCGGCAAAGGAGTAAGACAGGCAAATATCAAATAATAATCAATTACTTAAATTTAAATTAACCAAATAATTATGGAATTTGTATTGAGATTTTGATATTGTGATTTGTAATTTATTTACTCACAAAATAATTAATTATAAAGGTGTTCCCCGAAAAAAACGGGGCAGGCTATGAGATCACTTCGTTAAGTTGTATTTTGTTATTTGCTATTTGTTATTTACTAACTGGTTCTTTTATTCAAAATTTGTTTTATTTTATAGACTGTTATTAAATAGTCCGGTCTTAAAATTGCCGACTGAAGACTGAAGACTGCTGACTTTTTAATAACAAGATTAGCAATTTTAGGTGCTTTTAACCTAAGACACTGAGTAGTTACAAGAAAATATATTATGAACCACGATGTTTTAATGAAAAAAACCATTGAGCTTTCAATTAAGAATACTGAAAATGGTGGTAGCCCGTTTGGTGCTGTAATAACAAAGAATGGTAAAATAATATCAAAATCTGTTAATCGGGTTACTAAAGATAATGATCCCACCGCCCATGCTGAAATATTAGCTATCAGGGAAGCTGCAAAACAGCTCAAAACATTTGATCTTAGCGGCTGTACAATCTATTGTTCGTGTGAGCCATGTCCAATGTGTTTTGGTGCAATATACTGGGCAAGGATAGATAAGATATTTTATGCTTGCAACCGGTATGATGCAAATAATCACGGATTCGACGACGAACATTTATATAAAGAGATTAAACTTCCAACCGGACAAAGGGAAATTTCCTTTTCTCAATTATTAAGAAAGGAAGCCATGGAGGCATTTAAGAAATGGGATGAGAACGACGAAAAAATAGTGTACTAATGACAGATAAGTTACCTAAAGAATTTTTCGTGAGAGATGTACTGGAAGTGGCTCCTGAATTATTAGGTCAATATCTGGTGAGAAAATATAAAACCGGCAGAATATGCAGGTATCTTATTACAGAGGTTGAGGCATACAGAGGGGAGGAAGATAAAGCCTGTCATGCTAACAAAGGGCGCACAAAACGAACCGGGATAATGTACAACGAAGGAGGTAAAATTTATGTCTATCTTGTTTACGGAATGTACTGGATGCTGAATTTTGTTACAGGCGAGAAAAATAATCCACAGGCAGTATTAATAAGGAGAATAGAGAATTTCAAAGGTCCGGGAATATTGTCAAGAGAATTAAAAGTTAATAAATCATTTTATGGTGAAGATCTTATTAGTTCAAACAGAATATGGATTGAGAACAGTCACAAAAAGAATGATTTTGATACTGCTTCAAGAGTAGGGATAGATTATGCGGGTGATAAATGGAAAAATAAACCATGGCGGTTTATTTTAAAGTAAATTATAGGGCTATAACGATGGCAGACTGGTAGTCCTGATTTTATGAATTTTATACATTGGTAAGGTAATAACGATGATTAAAAAAAGAAAATATAGATCAGGAATCAGATTATTTTTTATTTTTTTCATTTCCTTTCTTATAACTGATTCGTATTGCCAGCTTAACAATAAGGCTTTTTATTTACCTTCCTCATTTCAGGCAGAAGAAGGTAAGTGCCTGTATTTCAGTTTTTCCAATTTAAATTTTACAAAGAACAATGAATATTTCAATAAAATTGCAGATGGTTATACCTTGTTTGGATACCAGGTAAATCCGGAAGTTGTATTTTTTCCTTCTGAAAATATTGGTATACGGGCAGGGATTTTTGTTTGGAAGGATTTTGGAAATAATAAATATTCGAGATTAGCTCCTACTTATTCTGTTTCTATTAGAAAAGACTCTCTTTCTTTTATTTTTGGGAAGTTAGATGGGAGCCTGAAACACAGGCTAATAGAGCCCCTGTATGACTTCGAGAATGTTTTAACCGATCGTTTAGAAGATGGAATCCAGGTAATATATAACCATAGCTTGTTTTATCTCGATTTATGGATAAATTGGGAACATATGCTTTATAGGGGAGAAATGGAACAAGAAAAAGTATCCGTAGGAATTTCAGGAGTGGTAAAGATCCTTGACAGGGAAAGATTTGTTCTGGATATTCCTGTACAAATTTTTGGGATGCATAAAGGAGGACAGATTGATGCCTCACCTCTTCCTTTAAAAACAGTTTTCAACTCTGCTGTTGGTTTAAGTTTTCAATGGAATTCAGAAAATAACTCTTTTTTTCAGGGTTTCAGGACAGATAATTACTTTATATTTTATGATGATATTTCATTTAAAAAGACAGATACTTTCAGCAATGGACATGGAACTTATCTGAACCTGACTTTTTTGACAAAATATTTCGATTTGATGCTAAGTTATTGGAAGGGCAATAAATATATTTCACACCATGGCGGAGCCCTTTACAATTCCAGATCAACTACATTTAAATATCCTGATTTTGTTGATCAGAACCGGGAATTATTCATAATACGGTTTTTGCAGGAAATCAGAATTATGAAAAATCTTTACATTACTGCAAGAATAGAACCTTTATATGATTTTAATTCGGGTAAAATTGAATTTTCAAATGGCTTATATATCAATTATAAACAAAATTTTTTATTGAAGAAATCAATTAAAACCCAGTAGAGATTAAAAGTATAATAATAAAATGAAACACAACTAATCAGTCGGCAGTCCACAGTCCACAGTCGGCAATAAAACAAATAAAAATGGCAACTGGATTTAGAAACTTAACTATATATACTAGAAGCTTTTACATTAAACAATCTTAAGAAATTGGACGATTATTTAATCAAATTCCCGATAAATCGGTACTGAAAAGTATAATTAATCCGGTCTTCAGTTTGCTGACTGCAGACTGAAGATTGCCGACTTATAAATATAAAATATAATAAGATAGGAAATATTTAGATTCAACATTTAAGACACTGAAAAGTTACAATGAAACAAATAAAGTTCTACAATATACTGGTCGGTTGGTTTATCTTTTTTATTGCCACCATAGTTTATTTGCTAACCCTTGAACCAACTGCCAGCTTCTGGGATTGCGGAGAATTTATTTCGTCTGCATATAAGCTTGAAGTTGGACATCCGCCCGGAGCTCCGTTTTTTATGTTACTGGCAAGGTTTTTTTCACTGTTTGCAGGCAGGAATGTAATAAATGTGGCGCCGATGATCAATTCATTATCAGCATTTGTAAGTGCATTTACAATTCTTTTCCTGTTCTGGACAATTACCCACCTTGCGGGGAAGTTTTTTATAAAGATTGGAGATAAAAGTAAAACTGGTCATTTTCTGATTCTGGGTAGTGGAATAGTAGGTGCACTGACGTATACTTTTTCTGATACATTCTGGTTTTCTGCTGTTGAAGGAGAGGTGTATGCGACATCTTCTCTATTTACAGCAATAGTATTCTGGGCTATTCTAAAATGGGAAAACATTGCCGATGAGAAATATGCTAACCGGTGGTTAATTTTAATCTGTTACCTGATGGGTTTATCAATAGGAGTTCATCTTTTAAACCTGCTTGCTATACCGGCAATTGTTTTTGTTTATTATTTCCGGAAGCACAAGCCTTCAAAAAAAGGCATTATTACTGCAGCTTTGGTTTCAATAGTTTTACTTGGTACAATTATGTATATAATTATTCCCGGAGTTGTAAAGCTGGCTACAATATTTGAGCTTCTTTGTGTAAACTTTCTCCATCTTCCATATCATTCAGGAGCAATTGTTTATATTATTATCCTGATAATCCTTATTACCTGGAGTATACGATATACAATTAAAAAACAAAAAGTAGTACTTAATACAATTATTACCGGTATAACTGTGATACTTATCGGATATTCATCTTATGCTCTAATCTTAATAAGGTCTGATGCAAATCCCCCAATGGATCAGAGCAATCCTGACAACCTGTTTTCCTTACTATCATATCTGAACAGGGAACAATATGGTAGTCGTCCTTTAATTCATGGACAATATTACAGCGCCCCGTTGAGAGATATTAAAGATGGGAAACGGCTATATGCCAGGAAAGATGGAAAATATATTGTTACAATGAGGAAACCTGAATATGTGTATGACACCAGGTTTATGACCCTGTTCCCAAGAATGTATGGCAGAGAAGATCAGCATATTCGGGATTATAAAGAATGGGCAGGGATTGAAGGCATAAATTTAACCCTTCGTGACGGAAAGGGCGGATCGCGACAGGTTAACAAACCAACCTTTGGCGAGAACCTGAAATTCTTCTTTCGTTATCAGTTTGGGCATATGTACTTCAGATATTTTATGTGGAATTTTTCAGGGCGGCAAAATGATATTCAGGGACATGGGAGTATTCTTGAAGGTAACTGGCTGAGTGGAATTAATTTTCTGGATGAATGGCGATTGGGAGACCAGGAAAACCTACCCGATCATTTGAAAAACAATCCTGCAAAGAACAGATACTATTTATTTCCATTGATACTTGGGTTATTTGGCTTAATATATCATTATAAAAGGGATAAGAAAAATTTCTGGGTAATAATGTTATTGTTCTTTTTTACCGGCATAGCTATTGTGATCTATCTTAATCAAACACCTCATCAGCCCAGGGAGAGGGATTATGCTTATGCCGGTTCTTTTTACGCTTTCTGTATTTGGATAGGGCTCGGCGTTTATGCTATTGCTGACTATTTGAATAAAATTTTGCCTTATCGTTTGAGTGTTGGAATCTCTATTCTGGCCGGTTTTGTATTTGTACCGCTTCTGATGGCCTTCGAAAACCGGGATGATCACGACCGGTCGGGAAGATATACAGCTCGTGATTTCGCCACCAATTACCTGAATTCATGTGCGCCAAATGCGATATTATTCACTAATGGCGACAATGATACTTTCCCACTCTGGTATGTCCAGGAGGTAGAGGGTATACGAACAGATGTGCGTGTGATGAATCTTAGTTACCTGGGAGGAGACTGGTATATTGATCAGATGAGAGCAAAAGCTTATGAATCAGATCCGGTTCCGTTTTCTTTAAAAAAAGAAAAATACATACAGGGGACAAGAGATATTGTGCTTTTTAATGAAAAAATTGATGGGTATTATGACCTGAAAGAGCTTATTGATTTTGTTGCCAGTGATAGCAGGAAAACAAAAACACGATCACCCTTTGCAAGAGGTGAATTACTTGATTTCTTCCCAACAAAGAAATTTCTCCTTAAGATCGACTCTGCTAATGTTATGAATACAGGAACTATACCTGTTAGGTTAGCTGGAAATATACTTAAAGAAATGAAATGGGAATATCCTTCAGAATTAGTGTATAAAAATGATTTAATGGTACTCGATTTGCTGGCTAACAACAATTGGAACAGACCAATATACATTGCTATTACTGTACCCGGTTCAGCTTACATGGGGCTTGAAAATTATTTTCAGGTTGAAGGTCTTGCTTATCGTATTGTTCCGGTAAAAGTTAATGAAATAGATGGGTTTTACGGCAGGATTGAATCAGAAATAATGTATGATAATTTAATGAACAAATTTAAATGGGGTGGCGTTACTGATCCTAAAGTATATCTGGATGAAAATAATAAACGAATGCTTACGAATTTTCGTAGTTCATTTAACAGACTGGCTTTAAAACTAATAAAGGAAGAGAAAAAAGATTCTGCAAGAAAGGTTATAGAGCGTAGCATGGAACTTTTTCCAAATGAAAGGGTTCCGTTCGGATATTTCTCAGTTCAGATACCGGAAGTATATTACAGGCTTGGAAATATTGAAGAAGCTAATAAGGTTGCAATGGAGATAGCAGATATGTATATTTCAGAACTGGACTATTTCTTTTCTCTTGAAAGGAGGTTTTCAAAGACTTTACAAAGGGAAAAGCAATTGGGACTTCAGATATTGCAGGATTTAATCCAGATAACGGAGATATTCCAGCAAGATGAACTTAATAATCAATTAAAAGAAAAGTTTAATGCTTTTTATATATTGTACAGGAAAGGAGCATGATATTTTGAAAAGGTTATACCAGAAGCCCCCGGTATGGATCCGCAAATGGTTCCCTGAGCTTATCTGGACAATTCCAAACAATAATAATGAGGTATATCTTACTTTTGATGACGGACCTGATCCTGAAGTAACTCCACGGGTTCTGGACATATTAGCCAGGCATGATGCAAGGGCTACCTTTTTTTGTTTGGGGAAGAATGTTGAAAAATACCCGGAGATATTTGATAGAATACAACAGGAGGGACATGCAGTTGGGAATCATTCGTATAGTCATCCGGATGGATGGAGAACAGGGGAAAAAAGATATGTGGAAGATATTGAAAGGGCTGCAAAGCTAATTCCGGGTACTTTGTTCAGACCACCTTATGGGAGGATAAGGCCAATACAGATAAAGGCCTTGAAAGGAAAGTATCAGATTGTTATATGGGATGTTATGAGTGAAGATTTTATTCAAAATGTCACGATAGAAAAGTGTTTAAAAAGCATTAAAAAATTTTGCCGAACCGGTTCGATAGTTGTATTTCATGATACAAATCGTGCTCATGGGCAATTAACCACTGTGCTACCATGGGTTATTGACTGGTTTGTCAAGAAAGATTTTCAATTTATGAAACTAAATTGTTAAAAAAATATGACCGGTAATGAATCGTTTATTAACGGGTAATTTTTAAGTTTGCCGGGGTAATTATAATCAATTGAATTTATGAAAATATTAATTCTCGGATCAGGGGGGCGCGAACATGCACTGGCCTGGAAGATGTCACAAAGTACATTAGTAAAGAAAATATACATTGCTCCGGGTAACGCCGGGACAGAGTTAATCGGTGAAAATATTCAGGTTGATCTGGATGATTTTAATTCTGTCGGGGAATTTGTTGTGAAGAAAAAAGTTGATATGGTAATTGTTGGACCTGAAGTACCATTGGTAAACGGAATATGCGATTATTTTCTTGATCATGATCATTTAAAGAATATCCAAATGATCGGACCTGTAAAAAAAGGAGCCATGTTGGAAGGTAGCAAGGACTTTGCAAAAAATTTCATGGAGAAGTATGATATTCCAACCGCCAGGCATAAGACTTTTCATGCTGAATCGAGAGAGGGTGCCTTTCATTTTCTTAAAACATTAGAGCCTCCTTATGTACTCAAAGCTGATGGCCTGGCTGCTGGCAAAGGGGTTGTGATATTAAATGATTATGATAAAGCCATTGAGGAACTAACCGCTATGTTTGATGGAAAATTCGGGGAAGCCGGTAAAAAGGTCCTCATTGAGGAATTTCTGGATGGTATTGAATTATCAGTTATCGTTCTGACGGATGGGAAAACATACAAGATTTTACCGGAAGCGAAAGATTATAAAAAGATAGAGGAGGGAGATACCGGATTGAATACAGGTGGTATGGGAGCTATATCACCTGTACCATTTGCTGACAGCAAATTCATGGAGAAAGTAGAAACCAGGATCATTCAGCCCACAATCAAAGGGATTAATCAGGAAGGGATAGATTATAAAGGATTTGTTTACTTTGGACTAATGAATGTGAAAGGAGATCCTTATGTTATAGAATATAATGTCAGAATGGGTGATCCGGAAGCAGAAGTAATTATTCCCAGGATAAAATCAGATCTGGTTGATTTGTTCATTGCAGTTTCAGAGAGTAGATTATCAGGCAAATCTCTTGAGATTGATCAAAGAACTGTTGTAACTGTTATGCTCGTGTCAGGAGGATATCCCGGATCTTATGAAAAGGGGAAAACGATAAAAAATCTTGAGAAGGTCAAGGATAGCATCCTGTTTTACGCCGGTGCTCGCCGGGAGGGGGACCATGTTTTTACAAACGGAGGAAGAGTAATATCAATTAGTTCTTATGGTTCGGACAAAGATCAGGCCCTTTCGAGATCCTATCAGAATGCCCGGCTAATATCTTTTGATAAGAAGCACTACCGTTGCGATATAGGATTTGATCTGTAAATTGGCCGGATATGTTACTAAAAGTTTTTAAAGGTATACAACCTTCCATAATTTTCCTGATCATTATAATGGCTGTTGGTATATGGTTAAATACATTTTTAAATCCGGAAACCTCAAATTTCTTTTTTAATAAACACCCAATGCCTCTGTATGGTATTTTAACATATTTTATTTCTCCTGTTTCTATTTGGGGAACATTGATTACTATGACTATCTGGATTATTCATGGCTTTTTATTAGTAAGACTGAACACCAAATTCTTTTTTATTAATGAAAGAACATATTTACCCGCTGCAATTTTTATCTTGTCCGGATGCATTATTGCAGATCTTCAGAGTTTAAACCCGGTAATTATTTCAAGTATTTTTCTTCTCATAGCTATCGAAAGATTAATAGATTCTTACAGGAATACTAATATCTCCTTTAGTTCTTTTGATGCCGGCTTACTTATAGGAACAGGAACTCTTTTTTATTTAAATCTCGGATTTTTTCTTTTGCTTGTTTGGATCGGGTTATTGATTCTAAGGCCGGTAAACTGGCGTGAATGGGTTGTGCCAATCCTGGGTTTCTGTGCGCCGGTTTTATTAACGGCAGCAATCTATTATCTCCTTAATGGTGATCTGTCTCTTTTTATCGGGATTATTCAGGACAACCTGGTTCCTTTTAAATATGATATTTCACAATTTCACTATTATTTCTTAGGTTATCTGGCATTAATTGTTGCTTTTGCCAGTTTTCAGATAATAAGGGATATTATCACAAAAAAAGTAAGATCACGAAAGATTTTTAAGATTTTCTGGTGGGTATTTTCTATTTCTGCAGTAGTGTTTTTCTTTGTTCCCTGGGCATCATTTGAAATGATAATATTCGGGTTTGTCCCATTATCATTTTTACTTACCAATTATTTTATAAATATCAGAGTTAAATGGTTTGGTGAGCTATCATTTTTTTTATTTGCAGGAGGATTGATTTTTATTCTTTTTGCTGATAAGATTATATAAAAAAACCCGGGTACATAACCCCGGGTTACTATTTTCAGAAAGATTCACACTTATTCATTTACAAGTGATAAAATCCCAACCGCAAAGCCTTCCTTCCCATCCTTAAAAGATATCCATATTTGATATGATCCGGTTTTATTACATTGAAAATCAAATGAACGATATATTTTTCCGCTTTGGGTAATGGAACTAGCAACTTTTTCCCCGTTGTTATAAAGATATATAACCCCTTGTCCTTCAGAATCATCTGAATTACATACAGTTAGTCTGTAGTGAGTGTTCTTTAGCAGGATTGCAGTGTTTTTATGAGTAGGAATGTTATTCTGTGAATTAGCTTCAGGAAGTTTAACTACATAGTCTTTCAAATAAGTTGTATTATTTCCAATATCGAGGACACATTTGCCTACCAATTCAAAAGGATCCTGCGCGCTTGCTGTTCTTGAGAATGAGCAAAGCATTATGAAAGTAAAAAGTATTATCAATAACCGTTTCATCTGTTATAAGCCTATTAACTTGTTTCGTATTTTTTCAGTTTTTTCTATAATCCTGTTCAATTGTTCGTCCGAAATCTCAACAATACTTTTTTCATGCTGAATGATAATTAACCTTCCGTCTTTTTCAATAGTCTCAGGTTCACCAATCTCATAGGTTATGTTTATTTTTTTAAATTCAACATTCAGAATTTCAAGATCTTGAATTAGTTCGTTAAATCTGGGATCTTTCTTATAAAGATTCAAAACATTGAGAAGGTCATTTATGATTATCTTCTGTTCTCCAATTCTTTCTGATACATCAGGATGAGAGTACTCCTTGGCAACCTGGGTTGCCAGGTACAGACCTTCAATCCATAAACCGGTTATCATTAACGAACTCAGATATGATCTGTGTGTATCACGTAGATAAGAATCTATTTCATTATAGCTATGTACAGATAAGAACATCAGAGAATCAAGATTTTGATTATTGGTCGCAAGGCGTTTAAGGGTGTTGTAATCGAAGAATTGACCAACGTTAAGTTCATCAGCAAGTGTTTTGATGGCTGAAATGTATTCAATAGCAGTTGAAGTTTTTTCATACATATTAAGATAACCCAGATCAGCACCAAATATTCCTAATTTATATGCCATCTGAAAATTTGTGTTTAAAGCGTTAACAGAGCTTGTACTGGCCAGGTATGCTTTTGAAAATGGCACATCCAACCGATTCAATAAAGCAGCCATTTCAACCGGTGAGGCGATATTATCAACTATATCAACTAAAGCTTCCTCTGAAACCTTTATTTCCATCGCAGAAATTATACTATCCTGTTTGACATTATTGTTTTGGTTAGAATTTTCGCCTGAAGTCTGACATGAACAGAATATTATTATAACCAGAAAAAAGCCTTGAACTTTCTTTAACATAGTAAAATATTGGATTATTAAAATTACTTTCCAAATATAAAAATACAACAATTAGTGCTTTATAAAAAGAATTTGAATATTTTTCTGAGATTAATTACACCAACAGAATTAATTATTCTTTTAAATGCTTCAAAATGTAGAGTAAAATAAAGTACTAACGTCATGAACCAGACCACAGTGAGATTGAAATGATATGTATCGAAATACCGGCCTGCAAACCATTTACTCGGAGCAAAAAAATGTGTTCTGAAACCCAGGAAACTTTCAGGATATGGATCTAGATAAATTGGCTGAAATTGTTGAACAAGTTTCTGATTGTATTCTAAAATCGGATTCTTTTCAAAGGCTTTTTTTACCATTTCAGCCAGTCTCTCGTTATGATATGAATTCATTAATTTTCTGGTCTTATGTGGCTGGACTTTAAGCAGATGCTCTAATAGCTGCTCTTTCCTGAGATTATTTTCAAAGAAAACACTGTCATAGTATTTATTAAGACTGTTTAGATATGACCTGGTAGAAGTAGCTACATTTATACTATATGACTCCGGGGTGAATGAATCCGGATATTGAAATTTGACACTATTAACAAGGGTCATTTCTTTTTTTATCTCATTTGCAAGTAATAATAGATTATCTGAATTTTCTTTAGTAAGTTCATCATTGTTAAAATCTTTGTTTACGAGATTTAGGACCTCGTTAAGTTTTGGTAAAGCATGAACTCTTTTATAATCTGCAATACTTTTCTCTTTTTCAAAGTCGTAGAATATTTTTTCATATTCGTTATCCTTGAATTGGGAAACCATTAAAGCTTCATATGTCCATCTGGTGGCCATCATTTCCGCAATTAATGGTACTTTATCCACACTTCCGATATTGCGGTTCAGTTTATCAAAACTAAACATAGCCCCGCTTAGCACCATCATAGGGATTACCAACAAAGGAATAATAATATAAATAGTGATAGCAGAATTAAATGATGCGGAAATGTTTAATCCGAGTAAATTTGCAAAAGAAGCAGTAGTAAACAAAGCCAGCCAGTAAGAAAGTGTCATTCCCTTGATCCCAAGGATGCTGTTTCCGATTACTACGAATAATAATGCCTGGATTGCTGAAATAATAAATAAAATCAGAATTTTTGAAAGTAAATAGCTGGTTCGGCTGAGATTAAGAAACCGCTCCCGGCGAATTATTTTACGGTCTTTAAATATCTCTTCAGCACTTAGAGTAAGACCAAGGAACAAGACAACAATAAGACTCATAAAAATATAAATCGGTATATTTTCATTTTCATAAAACAAATAAGTGTCTGAATTTGGATCGGCGATATACCGTATAATATATGAGAGAATAAAAGCCAGTAACGGAGCCTCCAGCAGGTTAAGTATTACATATTGTGTGTTGGATATCTTGGAAAGAAAATCACGAAAAGAGTAAATCCGGAATTGCTTTAACCGGTTAGGTATCTTGAGTGTTGATGGGGGTTTTTCCCGGATTTCATGTATCGGTTCGGATTTGATGTTTTTTGTGCAGGCGTTTTCCCAGTTAGCAGGAGTGACTTTCCTTTTTCCTGTATATTGTCCGTACTCATCAACAACCCTTGCTTCAATAATATTAAAAACAAGCTCAGGATTTACAGTTCCACAAAAAGGGCATTCGCCAATCTCGCGGTTGATTTGTTCATCCAGGGTTTTAAAATAAATAATGGCCTCAATAGGATTCCCTCTGTACACCATGTATCCGCCAGTATCCAGAACGATGATATTATCAAACATTTTGAAGATATCTGACGAAGGTTGATGGATTACGATAAAAACTAATTTCCCTTTTATTGTAAGTTCGCGAAGAAGGTCCATAACATTTTCCGAATCGCGGGATGAAAGTCCGGATGTGGGTTCATCAACAAACAGAATAGCCGGTTCACGAATTAATTCAAGTGCAATATTCAGTCTTTTCCTTTGTCCGCCACTTATAATATTGCTTGTTGGGGAACCAACTTTCAGATCTTTCTTCTCAAGTAAACCAAGGTTATTCAGGGTTTTATTTACAAGAGTCTTTATTTCTTCATCCGATTTATCCCTGAAGCAAAGCTTTGCATTAAAGTACAAATTCTTAAAAATTGTAAGCTCTTCAATAAGCAGATCATCTTGCGGGATGTAACCAATTATCCCTTTTAAATCTTCTGTCTCTTTCTGAATATCCTTCCCGTTTATCTTGATTTTTCCTGATGAAGGTTTTTTAAAGCCGCTCAGAATATTCAGTAAAGTGGTTTTTCCGGCACCGCTTGAACCCATGATGCCAACCAATTTGCCCTGTGTCTCAGAAAAACTGATATTTCTTATACCCATTTCTCCATTTGAGAATTGATAATCCAGATTCTCAGCAATATATGATATTTTTATAGTGGTATCATCAGCCATAAAACCGGACACGATATCACTGTAGTAAATAGGTCTGCCTTTTGACAATCTTATGGAGCTGCCATTGGCAAAGAGATATAAACGCTTATTAGTAATAGGAAGCCCGTTCAGAAAAATATCATCAAGCGAATCATGCTTCAGAAAATAGAGATCGACACTTCGGATCTGGAGTATGTATATTCTGCTGTCAAAGAATTCTGGTGAAATTTTTTTGCAGTTTTGACATTTCAAATCTTTATTACTAATAATCAATATGCTTGTGCGATCTAAATTTTCCGGCACCTGTTCTTTAACAAATGCCTGAATGTCCTCAAACTCATCTTTTGAGACATTAAAAACTTCAGCTACCGTATTGATGATATTCATCCTCTGATCAGTAAATTTTTTATCAGAGGCAACAAGTTCAAAAAGCCTTACAAGAACAATTATCTTTTGATGCTGGGTGAGTGTGCGGTTGATTTTTTTACAAATGCCAAAAATCTTTACTGAATCTCTAACAGAAGTAAGTAGGGATTTGCTTTTTAATATTTTTTCTTCTTTAAGCCCGGCAAATTCCTCAAAAAGGTTAATGTATTCATAAACAGTTTCATCATTCAACTGCTGAGACAGGAAATTATTCACATACTCTTTCTCATTAGCTTCCACTCCGCCATCCTGTTTAACTATCAATGCGAAAAGCTGCATAAGAGCTTTGAGAATTTCTTCACTCATAATTTAGTCTTTCTTATTAGTGATGAAATGTTATTGCTTTATTGATTACTGGTCTGTATCATTTTCGATAAGCCGGGTTTTCATTTCAACATGCAGAAGATAAAAGTAAAAAGTTTAATGTAAAAGAGCAAATTAACCTGAAATTGCTATATGTTTTTAATAACAAATTTTATTCTCACCGGGTTATGATCAGAATTTTGAAATGCAAGATTGTAAGTTTTTACTGATAAAATCTCTATGTTGGGTGATAGAAGAAAAAAATCAAGAATAGTAGTTCCCGATGTTTTCTTGTTAAAAGCAGTTTTTAATGAACGGTTGGTAGGAACCTCGTTATCAAAACACCATTGCCACTGTTCCGGCAGAAAATTTACATCTATTCCTGTCAGCAGAAAATTTTCATATCCATCCGGTTTGTTGAATTTGTTGTCTGTGAGACCGGGAGGATTTTGATTCCAGTCGCCTCCCGCAACGATAAAATTTCCTTTTTCATATTCCCCGATCACAATATCCCTGATGAAGTCCATTTCCTGCTTTTTAAGACTTCCATCATCAAAAGCAGAATTATGGATATTCAAAAGAACAAATTCTTTACCATTGTTAAGTGGATACCGGTTAAG
>JAUVHQ010000082.1 GCA_030593185.1 Bacteroidota bacterium | reverse complement strand
ACTGACCATTCTTTAAAAATATTTATAATTATCAGGCAATTACTACCGACACGACTAAAAAGCTTGAAAATTGAAAAATATCCTGGCAAAAAGCGGAAAGGATGCAATAAAATCCTGCAAAGCTTCATATGATGGAATACTATTTCTAATTGAGCCTCTATCGGCTACCCTATTAATCAATTAATTTTTCTCGTTTAATTTTTTTACTTTTGTTTTCCAATAAAATTAAATGTTATGAAAGTTTCAATTGTAGGTATCGGATACGTTGGTCTTGTTACCGGTACATGTTTTTCGGAAACAGGGCTTACTGTAACCTGTGTTGACATTGATAAAGAAAAGGTAGAAGGATTAAAAAACGGAAAGGTACCTATATATGAACCCGGGCTTGAACAAATGATCAAGAGAAATATAGAAAAAGGCAGACTCTTTTTAACCACCAGCTTAAAAGAAAGTCTTGAGGATGCTGATGCGGTATTTATTGCAGTCGGTACACCTCCTGACGAAGATGGCAGTGCCGACCTGAAACATGTACTTGCTGTTGCCAGGGAGATAGGACAACTGATTGATCACTACATGGTTATTGTAACAAAAAGTACAGTACCTGTTGGCACAGCAGAAAAAGTAAGAAAAGTTGTCCGGGAAGAAATTAATAAACGTGGTGCAGATGTTGCATTTGACATAGCATCGAATCCGGAATTTTTAAAAGAAGGTGCTGCTGTTCAGGACTTCCTTAGACCAGACCGAATCGTTATCGGCATTGATTCTGAAAAGGCAAAAAAAACTATGGAACGCCTTTACAAACCATTTGTACTGAATAACCATCCGATATATTTTATGAATATTCCCTCTTCCGAGCTCACAAAATACACTGCAAACTCCATGTTGGCAACAAAAATCAGCTTTATGAACGATATAGCTAATCTTTGCGAGATACTGGGAGCTGATGTCAATATGGTTAGGAAAGGGATTGGAAGTGACTCACGTATCGGGAATAAATTTATTTATCCCGGAGCCGGCTACGGCGGATCATGTTTCCCAAAAGATGTACAGGCCCTTATTCGTACTGCTGCTAAAAATAAATACCCTCTCAGAATTCTACAGGCTGTTGAGGATGTTAACCGTAGCCAGAAAGAAGTGATCTTTAATAAAATAATGAAGCACTTCAATGGAAATATCAAAGGTAAAACCATTGCCTTTTGGGGATTGTCATTCAAACCTCAGACTGACGATATGCGCGAAGCATCTTCATTGGTTATTATTGATAAACTGCTTAACGAAGGCGCCAGCGTAAAAGCCTATGATCCGGCAGCAATGGACGAAACAAAACGAATACTTGGTGATAAAATAGAATATGCAACCGATCAATATGAAGCGCTTATTGACACCGATGCTTTGGTACTGATTACCGAATGGCCGGAATTCCGTATGCCAAACTTCAGGGTAATAGAAAAGCTTCTGAAGAAAAAGGTTATTTTTGACGGACGAAATATTTACGATACGGAAGAAATGGAAGAGAACGGCTTTGTGTATTACGCTATTGGAAGAGGTAAGCAATTATAATTTTATTGCTATATGAAACGAATACTTATAACAGGAGGAGCCGGTTTTATCGGCTCCCATCTGTGCGAACGGTTACTTAATGAAGGAAATGAAGTAATATCTGTGGATAACTACTTCACCGGAGCAAAGTCAAATATTGTTCACCTTCTTGATAATCCGTATTTTGAGCTTATCCGGCATGATGTCACCATGCCATTTTTCATCGAGGTAGATGAAATATATAATATGGCGTGTCCCGCTTCACCCATTCATTATCAATATAATGCTATTAAAACCATAAAAACATCCGTGATGGGTGTAATAAATATCCTGGGACTGGCAAAACGTATTAAAGCCAAGATTTTACAGGCTTCCACCAGTGAGGTTTATGGTGATCCTAAAATACATCCGCAACCTGAAACATATTGGGGCAATGTAAATCCAATTGGACCCAGGTCATGCTATGATGAAGGGAAAAGATGTGCTGAATCCCTGTTTGTTAACTATAATGAACAGAATAATGTCAGGATAAAAATCGCCAGGATCTTCAATACATACGGTCCAAGGATGCACCCCAACGACGGAAGAGTGGTTTCTAACTTCATTGTTCAGGCACTAAACGGAAAAGATATTACCATTTATGGTGATGGTTCACAAACCAGGAGTTTTCAATACGTTGATGACCTGGTAAACGGGGTGATCAAGCTGATGGAAACCCCGGATTCCATTACATGGCCTATAAATATTGGCAACCCTGATGAGTTCTCTATTAAAGAGCTTGCCGATAAAGTTATTGAAATTACCGGCTCAAAATCGAAAATCACCTTCGAACCTTTGCCGGCAGATGATCCGACCCAGAGAAAACCCGATATCTCAAAAGCTAAAGAAATATTAAAATGGGAACCCAAAATTAAACTTGAAGAAGGACTTTTGAAAACAATAGAGTATTTTAAGAAAACCCTCTCATTGTAACATCACTCTGTTTCCCGGGTTTCCCTGTTAAAATATTCATCGATTAGTTCTATAAATTAAAATAACACCACAGAATGAAAGGACTTATTCTTGCCGGAGGATCCGGCACCAGGCTTTATCCCATTACACAAAGTATCTCGAAACAGATAATCCCGGTATATGATAAACCGATGATCTATTATCCATTGTCGGTATTGATGCTGGCAGGTATCAGGGAAATCCTTATCATTTCCACTCCTGATGATATTCATCTTTACAGGAAACTATTTGGCAATGGTAATCAGTTGGGATTGGAGATATCATACGAAGTGCAACCTTCACCTGATGGATTGGCACAAGCCTTTATTATCGGTGAGAAATTTATTGGTGATGAGACCGCATGTCTTGTGCTTGGTGATAATATCTTCTACGGTCATGGATTCGGAAAAGAGTTACTCGAAACCGCAAAACTGAAAGATGGCGCAGTAGTATTTGGTTATTATGTTACTGATCCTGAACGCTATGGGGTAGTCGATTTTGATGAAACAGGGAAAGTCCTTAGCATTGAAGAAAAACCGAAGCAGCCAAAATCAAACTATGCTGTTACCGGTCTCTATTTCTATAGTAATGATGTTGTTGAAAAAGCTAAAAATCTGAAACCATCAGCCAGAGGTGAACTGGAAATTACCGATCTGAACATACTTTATCTTGAAGAAGACAGGTTACAGGTAAAATTGCTGGGACGTGGAAATGCATGGCTCGATACGGGAACCCATAAAAGTCTTTTGCAAGCTTCTAATTATATTGCTACTCTCGAAGAAAGACAAGGACTGAAAATCTCTTGTATTGAAGAAATTGCATTTATAAGAGGTTATATCGACAAAAAACAATTAACTGAATTGGCAAAACCTCTTAAAAAGAATCAATATGGGCAATACCTCCTCCGACTGGCTGATGAGAAAATAAGGACTTTTTAAAAAATTATAACTAATCAGTCGGCAGTCGGCAATAAAGTAAATAACAAACAATTAAAACACAATGGTAACTGGATTCAATAGGCAGTCCACAATCGACAGTCTTCCAATTTAATCATTTATTTATTTTAGCATTTAAGCATTCCAAACTTTTTATGCTGAGCGCAGTCGAAGCGAAGACACTGAATAGTTACAAAAAATTTAATATGAAAATAATTAAAACCGAAATACCTGATCTGTTGATTCTCAAACCTAAAGTATTTGAAGATGACAGAGGCTATTTTTTTGAAAGCTATAATGAGAAAAACCTGGCAGAACAAGGCATACAAATACAATTTGTACAGGATAACCAGTCAAAATCTTCTTTTGGAGTAATACGCGGACTACATTACCAGTTGGCACCGTATTCACAGACAAAACTGGTTAGGGTACTGGAAGGTGAGATATTGGATGTTGCAGTGGATATTCGAAAAAAATCTCCAACATTCGGAAAATGGTACAGTCACAGACTTAGCGCTGAAAACAGAAAACAAATGCTGGTCCCGCCAGGCTTCGCCCATGGATTCTCTGTTTTAAGCAAAATAGCTGTGGTCTTTTATAAATGTGATAAACTTTATCATCCCGAATCAGAAAGAGGAATAAAATATAATGATCAGGAATTAAGTATAGACTGGAATATTGAACCTGAAAAGATGATCATTTCTACCAAGGATAAAAATAATCCCTTTTTGAAAGAAGCTGAAATGAATTTTTACTTTTAAACTTTATAAACCTTCTGACTTTTTAACTTCTTTCGATTTTATTTTACATTAGTTTTAAGTTTTTAACAGACTCTAAACAACACCACTTATGATTAATAATATTCTGGTAACCGGATCGTACGGACAACTTGGAAGTGAACTTAAAGAGTTAGCCGATCAGGGTTTGCCATACCATTTCATCTGGACCGATATCGACACACTGGATATCACTGATAAAAAAGCATTAAATGACTTTGTTAAAAAGAATCCTATCGATCTTCTGATTAATTGCGCCGCATACAATGCTGTAGATAAAGCTGAAGAAGAAAAAGAAAAAGCTGAATTAATAAACACGAAAGCTGTTGGACTATTAACAGAAACCTGTAAAGAAAACAGCGCAAAATTCATTCATATTTCCACCGATTATGTTTTCAATGGCAAAACTTTTCAACCATACAAGGAAACTGATACTCCAAACGCTAACTCAGCCTACGGAATATCCAAACTAAAGGGAGAGAACGAAGCTCTGAAATATGATAATACTTTAATTATCAGAACAGCCTGGCTTTACTCATCCCATGGGAAAAACTTTGTTAAAACCATGTTACGACTTGGTGCCGAAAGAGAATCAGTAAATGTTATCTTCGATCAGATTGGATCACCCACCTATGCTTATGATCTGGCTAAAGCCATAATAAACATCATTAACCACGCAAATAAAAACAAAAAAGGTTTTAAACCCGGGATATATAACTACACCAACGAGGGTGTCTGCAGCTGGTATGATTTTGCAGTATCCATAATGAAATTTGCAGAACTTCAATGTAAAGTACTCCCTATAGAAACCAAGGATTATATTTTACCAGCCAGTCGTCCTTTTTATAGTGTACTTAACAAAAGTAAGATCCGTGGTACTTTCAAAATTGAGATTCCCTACTGGGAAGAGAGTCTTGATAAATGCATCAAAAAAATTATTAAATCCTAACCGCAATGACAGATTGTAAAATATTAAAAGAAGTCAGAGAAAAAGCCAAAAAATGGCTTGAGAGTAATTATGATTCCGAAACTAAAGCCAGCGTGAAAGATATGCTGGATAATAATGAATCTGAGCTTATTGAATCATTCTATAAAGACCTTGAATTTGGCACAGGCGGACTAAGAGGAATCATGGGTGCCGGGACAAATCGAATGAATGTCTATACTGTAGGGATGACAACCCAGGGATTAAGTAACCACATTAAGAAAGTATTTGCTAATAAAGAGAAAATTAAGGTAGCTGTTGCATACGATAACAGGAACAACAGCCGTCTGTTTGCTGAAACAACTTCAAGGATATTTGCTGCAAATGGTTTTAAGGTTTACCTGTTTGATGACCTGAGACCTACTCCTGAATTATCATTTGCAATCAGGCATTTTGAATGTCAGAGCGGTGTAGTTATCACGGCTTCCCATAACCCTAAAGAATATAACGGTTACAAGGTATATTGGGAAGATGGTGGACAAATAATCCAGCCTCATGATAAGAATATTATTGATGAAGTAAAGAGTATTTCCTCTATTAATGAAGTTTTGTTCGATGGGAAACAAGAGGATATTGAAATCATCGGGGAAAAAATTGATAATATATATCTTGAAAGAATAAAAAGCCTGTCTTTGTCACATGAGGTTATCGAACGGAATAATGATTTAAAAATAGTTTATACGCCAATCCATGGTGCGGGTGTTAAACTTGTGCCCATGGCACTGAGAGAATTTGGTTTCAGGAATATTTACAATGTTCCTGAACAGGATGTAATTGATGGGGATTTCCCAACTGTTAAATCACCCAATCCCGAAGAAACTGCTGCTATGGAAATGTCTCTTAACAAAGCCTGGGAAACAGATGCCGACCTTGTTATGGCAACCGACCCTGATGCCGATCGGATGGGAGCTGCGATCAAAGACAATAATAACCGGTTTAAATTGATTAACGGCAATCAAACCGTAACACTCCTTATCTATTACCTGCTTAACAAATGGGCAGAAAACGGCAAACTTCAGGGTAAGGAATATATTGTTAAAACCATTGTTACATCTGATCTTCTAGACTGTATTGCCGAAAAATATAATGTAGAGTGTTTTAATGTGCTTACCGGATTTAAATATATTGCAGATATCATCAAAAAGAATGAAAATAAAAAAATATTTATCGGAGGCGGAGAAGAAAGCTATGGTTTCCTTGCCGGTGAATTTGTCAGGGATAAAGATGCAGTAATTTCATGCGCATTGCTGGCTGAAACCGCTGCATGGGCTAAAGACCAGGAGAAAACACTAAATGATCTGCTTATTGATATTTATCTTGAATTCGGGTTTTTTAAAGAACGGCTTTATAATATTGTAAGGAAAGGGAAGGCGGGAGCAGAAGAAATTCAGAATATGATGAAAAAGTTTCGTAACAATCCTCCCTCCTATATAAATAATTCACAGGTAATTGAGATTTATGACTATCAGAAAAGTATTAAGAAAAATATTGTAACAAAGGAAGAATCATCTATTGACCTGCCTCAATCAGATGTCCTGCAGTTTATTCTTAAAGATGGCTCGAAAATATCAATCCGTCCATCTGGCACAGAACCGAAAATTAAATTCTATTTCGGGGTGCGGGATAAACTGGACAAAAAGAGCAATTTTGAAACTATGGAGCAGGAGCTTGAAATGAAAATTGAAGCAATTATTAAATCACTGAATATTAACTAATACCAAAAAAATATTTCTGAAATGAAATCATATCGTAAAGAGCTTTGGTTTGAAACAACAAAAAGAAGAGAATTAATCAACATTACACCTGATATTCAGGCTGCTCTGATTGAAAGCGGGGTAAAAGAAGGTCTGATATTATGCAATGCCATGCATATTACTGCAAGTGTATTTATCAATGATGATGAATCAGGATTGCATCATGATTATGAAGTGTGGCTTGAAAAACTTGCACCCGAAAAACCATATTCGCAATATAAACATAACAGTTTTGAAGACAATGCCGATGCTCATCTGAAAAGGACAGTTATGGGCAGGGAAGTTGTAGTTGCTGTTACAGATGGAAAACTGGATTTTGGTCCGTGGGAACAGATATTTTATGGTGAATTTGATGGTAAACGTAGAAAAAGGGTGCTTGTGAAGATTATAGGGGAGTAAAAAACTTAATGTCGTGGGTGCGTAACGTTTCCAACCCGGCCTTGCTTTTGAGGTTGTCACGGCTCCAACGACTTGCATCCACTACAATTACTGCATCAAATAAACCCTTTGCTGAGTCCTCTAGTAGTTTATCCAACTTGTAACGTTCCTGATCCGGAGTGGCGTGTTCCTGTCCTGAATACTGCCAACAATGTTCCGGTACAACTCCGTTCAGTGATTTAACATACTGTTTAATTTGCTTGGTCTGAACGTTGAGGCTTTCTCCTTTGTCTTTTTGCTTTTCAGTACTGACCCGGATGATCGGTGCGAAGCGTAGCTTTTTCATGGTTTTTCTTTTTCAAATACAATTTCGTTATCCTGATCCTCACGAACAGTAAGATGTTTATCATTTCCATAAGCAATATCACCCGGTATGCCATCTGGATAAGCTTCACAAGCGTTTCGTTCAGTCATTTCGGTACCATCGGGCTGTATCACACCTATATAGTGTTTGCACTTTCTATTAAAACATTTTGGTGGTAGCATAATATACATTTCAGTACTCTCCATTTCCCGGAGTTCATCCTCTCGACCTTCCTTTTTTAACCGGGCTGCCCGTATCCAATCATGGTTGGCTGCATCAGCGGCAAGATTGAAACCTATGATTTCACCCTTTTTGTTTCGGATTGTTGGTTCTACTTTTTTGAGTTCCATGGTTGTTGGTTTATTATTCAATTTTTCCATGCCTTGCAGTGGTACTTCCAATAAAAGAACTGTCTCCAGGTCTCCAACCTTTGCGTTTTCCATAAACAGCCCAAACATGAGTACCAAAACCTGTAACGTTATTGCCATATAATGCAGCAAAATCAATA
>JAUVHQ010000114.1 GCA_030593185.1 Bacteroidota bacterium | reverse complement strand
AATTACAATTAAAGGAGTTGGATTTCAATAGTGCCTGCAATCAGCTTGGTATTTCCGAGTCACAGGCTAATTCATCTGTTAAATTAATTTCAGATTCAAAGAAATTACTCATTCTTACAGGTGATGGAATATTACGGGGGGCAAATTGTATTGATAGTTTTAATACCTTATATAATATTCAACTTCTTCAGAAAAACCCTGATAATTGCAGGATAATGTTCCTTTTAAGCGAAGGCAACTATTATGGGGGGACTTTTGCAGGCATGAATCCCTATTTACTACCAGGGTTTAACAGAATTGATGATAAAAAGAGTTTTAAGAAATGGTCTGATCATCTTAATATCAAACTAAATAATACTCCCGGGTTATCAAGAAACGAAATGATAAACAACAGAAGCAAAGATGCTATTGAATCACTATTTGTATTTGGTGATATTCCCGGTAATCCTGATCTTTCAAGTCTGAAATTCTTTGTTCAGCAAAATATGTTTCTGACAGATATCTCAAAATATGCACATGTCTTCTTCCCCACAACAAGTTTCCTTGAAACAAGAGGGCACATAATTAATATTGAAAGAAAAATTAAGAAGACAAAACAGGTAATAAAAGCGCCTGGAGAGACAAGAACACCATGGAAAACCCTATCCCTGTTGGCTCAGGCAATGATGGACGAAGGTTTTCAAATAAAGAAACCTGAAGATATTTTTAAAGAATTACAATCACAAACCGATCTTTCTTTTTCAACAAACAATAAACTTGGAAAAACCTTTTTACCTGTAAAACTAACACCTTTTGAAAAGGGAAAGGAACATACTGAAAAAGAGAGTTTGGAATACAATTATTTTCATTACAGTGGTAATGATCTGTCAACGCTTATTGATGATATAAAAGAAATTAAAGAAGGCTAAGGCTCCTCCTACGCTACGCTTCGGAGGACAAAGTAAGGCTAAGGGAGGTAAGAAGTTTTAGAAGTTTAGGACATAAATATTAAAATACGATTGCACAATATATCAAGAAGAAGTTGTTTTTTAAAAAAATTGAAATTCCTGAAATGGTCAAAATAAAGGAAAAAACAAAAATTGCACCGAATATACACAGTTGCACTGTTGAGGCCCCTGATATTGCCAGGAAAGCTTTACCGGGTCAATTTGTTATTATTATTCCTGACGAATACAGCGAGCGTATTCCAATGACCATAGCAGACTGGGATGCGAAAAAAGGCACTGTTACATTTATTTTTCTGGAAATAGGAGCCAGCACGCAAAAGCTTGCAGAGTTTAAACAGGGTGATGATCTGTACTCATTTACAGGACCACTTGGAAAACCTATGGAAATTAAAAAATTTGGCACTGTTGCTTTGGTTGGCGGATGCTATGGCATAGGAGGGATCTACCCGGTCGCCAGGGCGTTAAAGGAAAAAGGCAATAAGATCATTTGCTTTTCAGAGGCACGCAGCAAATTCATGCTATACTGGAATGAGAAACTTGAAGAAATATCGGATGAAGTAAGATATGCAACAGTTGATGGCTCTCTTGGAATTAAAGGTCATGCTTACGATGATATTGAGGAGAATTTAAAAGCCGGTAAAAAATTTGACAGGATCATTGCTATTGGATGCACTTTTATGATGTACCGTGTTTCTGAAGCTTCCCGTCCTTTTGGTATTGAAACAATTGTAAGTATGAATACGGTTATGATCGATGGTACAGGAATGTGCGGAGCATGCCGGTTAGTTGTAGAAGGTAAAACCAAATTTGCATGTGTTGATGGTCCGCATTTTAATGGACATAAGGTCGACTGGGACATAATCTTATCCAGGCGAAAAGCCTATCTGGACGAAGAAATAATTTCACAGGAAAGATAGTATTATGGCAAAAATAAATCCTGTAAAAACCCCGATGAGGGAACAACCACCGGGGGAGCGAATAAAGAACTACGATGAAGTGCCTTACGGTTATTCACCTGAGGAAGCAATATTCGAAGCTGAACGTTGTTTGCAGTGTAAAAATCCAAAATGTATCGAAGGTTGCCCTGTTGAAATAGATATTAAAGGGTTTATTAAGTTTATCGCTGAAAAAAAATTCAAAGAAGGGGTTACTCTTCTTAAAGAAAAAAATATTCTTCCCGCTATTTGTGGTCGTGTATGTCCCCAGGAAGAACAATGTGAAATAAAATGTATAGTTGGAATAAAAAATGAACCGGTAGCTATTGGGCGTCTGGAACGTTTTCTTGCCGACTGGGAAAGAGAGAATGAAGAGATTGAAATACCTTCCATACCAAAATCCACCGGGAAGAAGGTAGCAATTGTAGGAGCCGGTCCTGCCGGAATCACTGTAGCAGCCGATCTTGTAAGACTCGGTCATAAAGTTGATATGTTCGAAGCACTTCATCAACCAGGCGGCGTACTCGTATATGGAATTCCAGAGTTCAGATTACCAAAAGCTATTGTGTTCAAGGAGATTGATTTTCTAAAACAAATGGGTGTCAGGCTCTTTACCGATACAGTTATTGGCATGATAAAAAGTGTTGACGAACTATTAAATAAATATAATGCCGTATTCCTTGGTACCGGGGCAGGGTTACCATGGTTTCTTGAGATTCCGGGTGAAAACCTCAATGGCATTTATTCTGCAAATGAGTATCTTACACGAGCCAACCTGATGAAAGCTTATCTTTTCCCGAAATATAAAACACCCATTATCAGAGGTAAACGGGTAGCCACTGTTGGAGGAGGAAATATTGCGATGGATTGTGCGCGGACTGCACTCAGGTTGGGTGCAGAAAAATCGATTATTGTTTACAGAAGGTCGAGAACTGAAATGCCTGCACGCGATGAAGAGATCCACCATGCTGAGGAGGAAGGCATAATCTTTAAATTTCTTTCAAATCCTGCAGCATTTCATGGGGATAAAAACAATTGGGTTAAAGAAGTTGAATGCGTTCAGATGAAACTTGGAGAGCCGGATGATTCTGGCAGAAGAAGACCTGTGCCTATTCCGGATGCAAATTTCAGGATGCCTATTGATGTTGCTGTAATTGCGATCGGGAATAGTCCAAATCCGCTTGTCCCTTCAACAACCCCTGATATACAAACCGGTAAATGGGGAAATATCATCACTGATCCAAAAACATGTAAAACATCAAAACCGGGTGTATTTGCCGGGGGGGATGTTGCTACCGGAGCAGCAACAGTTATTTCAGCTATGGGTGCCGGAAAGATTGCAGCACGAGGTATGCATGAATATTTGATGAATGAAACCTAAGGAATTGGGGTTACCACTCCAAACTATCTTCAAGCCTTATATCATTTAAATCTTCCTTGCTTAATCCATGCCATCTGCAACCTTTTTTAGAACAGAGATAAAAATTCAGCAGTTTTGTTCTGGCGCTGATTTCGATCTTAAAAACATCGCTTCCACATTCTTCGCAGGGATGATCTTTAACCATCAGACTGGTATCACAATGAAAACATCTTAAGTCTCCTATATCTTTACCCTCGAGTAAGAAGATGGTTGATTTGGAAGTAAAAACATTAAGATAAGGACTAAGCATTATGAATCCTTTCTTCCTGCCTTTAACCACCTTCAATTTGATTACATTTTTTTCAATCAGGGTTTTCTTACAATGTGGACAAAAAGTATGAAGAAATGTCCCGGACTTGATTATTTCTATCTTTTCCTCTTCATGACTCAATGCAGTGTCTGATCCCTTGCTTGCGATGGTCATCTTCCTGTAATAGGGCATCCCACTTAATTCTGATTCATTAAAAAGATTCTTTAAAGCAAAAGTAAAATCAACAAATTTCACAAAATGGTTTTTACAACCCACCCTGGAACATATATCGATTTTGCCACCAATGTCCAGGTCAAATGCGATCATAGGCGCTTTGCAGATCTCACATTCGGTATCTCTGATTATCTCAGAATTACAATGTGAACAAAAAACTTTTACAATTGAATTTTCCGGTATTTCAATATCACACAGATAATTATAGCTTTCCCAAACAGAGGTTAAATTCATTTTCCCTTCTTTTTTCCCAACCTTTATTTTTAATTTGTAACTGGGACAATTATCAACCTTAATTTTATTGTCCATTAAAGATTCTCCGCAAACAGGACAATTAACTTTTAAACAAATTAATTCATTCATGATTATATTTTTATCTTATCTATTTCTAAAGGTTTGATTATTTTGTTGCAAAATCGAGTATATCACCAATTGTTTTAAACTCTTTGACAAGAGAAATAATATTCCTGACTTTTTCTTTAATATACTTATTCATCGCAGCAGCAGCCACTCTTCCATCACCCATTGCTAATATAACTGTTGCTCCGCCCCTGACAATGTCACCTCCTGCAAAAATATCTGAAACTGATGATTGCAATGAATCTTTGTTGACTATGATTGTTCCCCAGGAGGAGACATCCAACTCCTTCATGCTTCTTGGGATAAGAGGATTTGGAGAAACTCCCACACTTACAATTACAGTATCAACATCAATAAAATATTCAGATCCCTTAATAGGTACCGGTCTTCTTCTGCCAGAATCATCCGGCTCTCCCAATTTCATTTTCTGCACCTTCATTTTGTTCACCCTGCCATTTTCATCTGCAAAATATTCAAGCGGACTATTTAAATTTAAGAATTCTATTCCCTCTTCCTGAGCATGTTTTATTTCTTCATCCCTGGCAGGCATTTCTTCAATGGAACGCCGATAGATTATCATAGCCTTTTCTGCACCAAGTCGTTTAGCTGTTCTTACCGAGTCCATGGCTGTATTACCCCCTCCTATAACAGCCACTTTATTACCACTAATCACGGGGGTATCATATTCCGGATCTGCTGCTCTCATTAAATTCACCCTTGTAAGATATTCATTTGATGAAAAAATGCCAAGATAATTCTCACCCGGTATATTCATAAAATTTGGCAGACCGGCACCACTGCCAACAAAAAAAGCAGTAAAGCCTTCTTTTTTCAGGTCATCGAAAGTTGCTGTCTTCCCAACAATAAAATTTGTAACAAATTTAACCCCCATTTTCCTGAGAATATCAATTTCGACATCAACAATATTGTTGGGCAGACGGAATTCGGGTATTCCGTACTTCAGAACACCGCCAATTTCGTGTAAAGCTTCAAAAACAGTAACATCATATCCCATCTTAATCATATCTCCTGCAAAGGCTAATCCTGATGGCCCGGAACCGATTGAAGCTACCTTAATACCATTCCTTGAGGAAATTTCAGGAACAGATATATGCCCGTCCTCCCTTTCGTAATCAGCAGCAAACCTTTCAAGATTCCCAATTGCTACCGATGGTTTCCCTAATTTTTGAGCAAAAAAACAAGTCTGTTCACATTGAACTTCCTGTGGGCACACACGACCGCATACAGCAGGCAAAGCATTAGTTTCTTTCAATACTTTGGCAGATTCAAGAAATTTACCTGCTTCAATTTTTTTTATGAATTTCGGAATATTAATTCCAACAGGACATCCTTCAATACAGGTTGGTTTCGCACAATCAATACAACGTTTAGCTTCATGGATTGCCTGCTCTACTGACAATCCTTTATTAACTTCAATATAACTTTTATTTCTTACATTCGGATCCTCTTCAGGCATATCCAGTCTTTCAAGACTGGTTCTATCCTTAGCCTTTATCTTACCCCGGAGTTCAACTCTCCATTCCTTTTCTCTCTCCTTCTTAAGATATTCAAGTATTCTATCCATCCTTATGCTTTTCTGAATTTATCAATATAGTGTTCGTAAGCTTTTTCTTCCTGGTTTTTATACGCGCCTAACCTGGTTAACATTTCATCGAAATCAACCTGGTGTGCATCAAATTCAGGTCCGTCAACACAAACAAACCTGGTTATACCCCCAACAGTAACTCTGCATGCACCACACATCCCGGTACCATCAACCATAATAGTATTTAAACTGGCCAGTGTGTGTATTTTATATTTTTTTGTCAGCAATGCCACGAATTTCATCATTATTGCAGGACCAACAGTAACAGCAAGATCTATTTTTTCTCTTTTGATAATCTCTTCCATACCATGTGTAACCAAACCTTTTTTTCCATAGGAACCATCATCAGTCATAATAATTACTTCGTCGGAGAATTCCCGTATTTGTTCCTCCAGAATAATCAATTCCTTTGTTCTGGCAGCCAGAATGGTAATAACTTTGTTTCCAGCCTTCTTAAATGCTTCAACAATAGGTAACATAGGAGCAACACCAACACCACCGCCGGAAGCAAGAACTGTTCCGACTTTTTCAATATGGGTTGCATTACCAAGGGGCCCTACAACGTCAGTTATATAATCTCCAACCTCCAGATTCACTAGTTTTATTGAAGAGACACCCATTTTTTGAATAATAATTGTTATTGTCCCCTTTTCCGTATCAGATCCAACTATTGTTAAAGGTATTCGTTCCCCTTTGGATCCTACACGTAGAATAATAAAATGCCCCGCTTTCCTGCTTTTTGCAATTTCAGGAGCTTCGATTACAAGTTTTACGACATTATCAGAAAAATACTCCTTATCAACGATCTTATTCATTAGATTTTATTATATAAATGTGTTACATTATTGTTGAATAATTATGAATCAAAATTAAAAACAGAAAGTAAAAACCATATGAACTTTAGAAACAAAAATAGATTTAATTAATGAAATATTTATATATTTTATAACATGTTGAATGCATATCGCCCATTAGTTTTTGATCCCTTTTCCTCAGGCCTAACTATTATTTGAAACATAAATTTAAATTAATTACATGTTTGTTTTGTAACTAC
>JAUVHQ010000172.1 GCA_030593185.1 Bacteroidota bacterium | reverse complement strand
TCTTCTTCAAAACCAAGTTTCTTACATGTTTTTCTCATTTTATCTCCGGGAAGCAGTTCACATAAGCTTTCTGCTTTTTTAAAGAGCCAGCTTACCATGATATTTGTATATGCATTATTCTTTATACCTCCCTCTTCAGAGCCAGGGAATTTTTCATGAAATTCATCCGGTCCCATAACTTTGCAAATAGAATATCTATCTGATTCACTGTCATATCCGGTTTTGCTTGCCCAGAAACGACAAATCTCGAAATACAGCTCTATGCCATAATTAATCATAAATTCTTTATCACGGGTTGCCGTGAAATAGTTCCATACATTATAAGCCAGTGCAATGGATATGTGTCTTTGTAACGAGCTATAGTCATCACCCCATTCCCCTGATAAAGGATTAAGATGAATAATCTGTGTCTCTTCCCTGCCATCACTCCCACTTTGCCAGGGAAACATTGCTCCTTTATATCCGTATTCTTTTGCATATTCTCTTGCTTTATCAAGTCTTCTGTAACGATACATAAGGGATGCTTTTGTTACCCCGGGTATGTGTATGTTATACAAAGGAAGAATATACAACTCGTCCCAGAAAATGTGGCCACGGTATGCCTCTCCATGAAGACCCCTGGGCGGTATTCCGGCATCCTGATCAACAAAGTGTTCTGAGGCGGTCACAAGCATATGATATAAATGCAAACGAACAAGTTTTTGGGAATTACGATCATGATCAATTTTTATATCCATATTTTCCCATAACTTTTCCCATTTATTAACCGATCTCTCAAACATCTCGTTCCATGAGTCGGCTGATTCAATATCTTTTTCAGCTCTGTCCAAAGGATTTTGTTTTTTCTTATCCTGTGATGTATGAATAGAAACAAGTTTTTCAAGTATAACTTTTTGTCCTTTTTCAACATGAATATTAAATTCAGCAGTCACCCATCCTTTACCGGATTTAATATTACATTCTAATTCGGTTTTTTTATTATTAATTAAAACATCGTGGCGTACATTTTGAGCAATTGTTATACCTGAATTAATTGTTTTGACAACCAGGGATATTTTCCCTTTTTTTCCATTTTGAAGAACCGGTTTAAGGTGTTTCTGGTTCAACTGCTGATATCTTTCTACACCGGCATTTATATGATCACCATGCAATCCTGACCTTATCAATAAAGACCCTTGATAATTCATAGGAGATATTTCATACCTGATACCGGCTATATGAGGATTATCCATACTTGCAAATCTTTTAGACAGAACTTCTGTTCGTTTTCCCTGCCTGTCTTTAATTATAACATACCGGGTTAGAAGTCCGGTTCTAAAATTCAGTTTCCGGTGAATTCTCTCAATTTCAAAATTCGGTTCTTTTCCGAAACTTAACCAGTCTCCATTCTCCGGCTTAAAATTAACCGGAAGCCAGTTTGGTATATTTACAAGATCTTCATTTTCAATATCCCGGTCTGCAACCCTGGAAACAAGCCGGTTAAATAATCCTGCAATATAGGTGCCCGGATAATTTATTACATTGGCTTTACTTTCTTCCATCGCTCCTCTTGTGCCAAAAAAGCCATTTCCAATTGTTAATAATGCTTCACGCGACCGTTCATTTTCAGGATTGCAATTATGGTAATTCAAAGTCCATTTTTCATTTTCCAGACCTTTACTAAACCATTCATTTATTGTGTCAATACTGATTTCAGAAAGATCTTCGACAACAATATCTGCTCCATTAATCAATAGTTCAGTGGCATTATCCTCCCTGGCAAGTCCCAGGGTGAGGCCAAATCCTCCATTCATTCCTGCCTGTACACCCGATACAGCATCTTCAACAATAACAGTTCTATGATAATCCACACCAAGGTTATCACAGGCAGTAGTAAAAATATCCGGTTCGGGTTTCCCCTTCAATCCCAATTCGGCAGATACAACTCCATCAACCCGTGTTTCAAACAGGTCAAGAAGATTAACCGATTGAAGTATTTGCTTGCAATTTTTACTCGAAGAGGCGACTCCAATCCTTACACCAATATTTTTTAATTCATGGATGAGGGAGATAGTAGATTCAAAAACCTCGGCTCCGTCTTTTTTCAGGACTTCATTAAAGAATTTATTTTTTGCATTACCCAATCCGCATGCTGTTTCCATATCAGGAGAATCTTCAGGGTCTCCAAAAGGAATATCGATTTCCCTTGATACCATGAAAGATTCAACTCCTTTATACCTGGGTTTCCCATCTACATAGGGGAGGTAATCGCCTTCGTGGGTAAACTCTTTAAATGGTTCATTAAATCTTTTCTCCCTGGAATGCAAGAATTCATCAAACATTTTTTTCCATGCCGCACCATGTACTTTTGCTGTTTGTGTTATTACACCATCCAGATCAAATATTACCGCATCAAATTGTTTCATAAGGATATATTTTGTTGTTGGCAAAAAATGCCTGTTTCATAATTCCATTATACTACAAAGTTCTAAAATACAATATTTTTCTTAACTTAGATATCCTTAACACCAATACCCTATGGAAAATCTATTTGTTGTTTCAAATCAATTGCCTGTTCATGTTGAGAAGGTTGAAAAGGGTTTTAAAATTTCTCTTAAAGAAGAACCGGTTAAATCCGGTCTGGAAAACTTTTACAGACAATATAATACTAACTGGATAGGACTAACCAACATTGATCATTATAAGCTTTCAAACCAGGAAAAGGAAAAACTGAAAGATGAACTTCAGGAATATAATTGTATCCCTGTTTTTGCTGATTGGAATGTTATCAATGATTCTGTTCATGGTTTTGCGAAGGAAACTATCTGGCCGCTTTTCCATTATTTTACACAAAATGTCTCTTATATTGAAAAATACTGGAATGCGTATATCAAAGTCAATCGCTATTATGCTGAAAAAATATTACAATCTTTAAATAAAGGGGACAGGATATGGATCCACGATTACCACTTGTTGCTTCTGCCCGGCATGATCAGGGACAAACGTCCCGATATTTCCATAGGGATATTTAACCATATACCCTTTCCTTCATATGAAATTTTCCGACTTTTACCATGGCGGGTTGAAATCCTGGAGGGTATGCTTGGTGCCGATCTGATTGCTTTTCATACTTATAACTATGTCAGACACTTCATAAGTTGTGTAAGAAGACTACTTGGGTATGATTCTGTTTTTAACAGAATACAAATCCATGAAAGAACTCTTAAGGTAGATGCTTATCCAAAAGGAATTGATTTTGAGAAATTTCAAGAAGTTGCAATACTTGAAGAAAAGAAACCCCCGGAGAAAAAATCCCAGATCAGGAAAGAAATTGAAAAATATTTTTCTCCCGGAAATGGCAGGAAATTAATTTTATCAACCAGTAATCTTGAATACACAAAAGGGATCCCTGATCGGTTAAAAGCTTTTGAACTTTTCCTCCGGAATAATCCGGAATTCCATGGAAAAGTAAGTTTGATCTTTATTGCTGTTTCAACCGGAGAAACAGGAGAAATGTATAATAACCTGAAAAGTGAAGTTGACGAACTTGTTGGCAGGATCAACGGAAATTATGGAACCATTAACTGGATGCCAATATGGTACCTGTACAGACCATTTGAACTGGATGACCTGATAGAATTATACACTGCAGCAGATATTGCTTTGATCACTCCTATTCGTGACGGGATGAGTTTGGTTGCCAAAGAGTTTGTTGCATCAAAACTTGGCGGCAGGGGAGTATTGATTTTAAGTGAAACGGCCGGTGCTGTACACGAAATGAATGAGGCATTGATTGTAAACCCTAATAATTTAGGAGAAATAGCCGAAGCTATCAAACTGGCAATATTAATGCCTGTTGAAGAGCAGAAAAGAAGGAACAAAGTGCTTCAAAAACGACTGAAGCGTTATAACGTTGACAGGTGGGCCAGGGATTTCATGAAAGGCCTGGCAGATGTAAAGAAACTTCAACAAACACACCTTACTAAAAAAATTAATATTGAACGAAAGGAAGATATTATCAATGATTATCACAAAACAAAAAACAGGATCTTTCTTCTTGATTACGATGGAACTCTAACGGGTTTTAAGAAAAATCCGGCAGATGCAAAACCTGATCAGGAATTATTCAATATCCTTCATAAATTAAGCACCAACCTGCAAAACAGTATTGTTATAATTAGCGGCAGAGATAAAGAAACTTTAGGTAAATGGTTCAATAATGATTGGAATATTTCATTTATTGCCGAACATGGTGTATGGTTCAAAAATCCGGAAGAAAACTGGTCGATGCTGGAACAAATTGACAATAAATGGAAAAAATTTGTTCAACCAATTCTGGAGTTTTATGTTGATCAGACCCCGGGGGCGTTCATTGAAATTAAAAACTTTTCCCTTGTCTGGCATTACAGGAAGTCTGATCCTGATCTGGGTATTCAAAGAGCATGGGAGCTAAAAGACCAGCTTATGGATTTGATTTCAAACCTGAATCTCCAGATCATGGACGGAGATAAGGTTCTTGAAATTAAATATTCAGGTATAAATAAAGGCAAAGCAGCAACTTATAAAATGGGAGATGAAAAATTTGATTTTATACTCGCAATAGGTGATGACTGGACAGACGAATATACTTTTGAAGCACTACCTGATTCAGCTTATACTATTAAAGTCGGAATTAAAAATACTAAAGCCAGATTTTATGTTAAATCAGTTAGTGATGTAAGAGAATTGCTACATCAAATTTCAGGTAAATAGGTTTTTATGTGCTTGTATCGGAATTTATTCACTTCGTTCATGAGATTGTCACGCCTAAAGCGTGACTAAGTTCAATGTTTATGGCTTGATAATGGCTAATTTCATTATGCTTTGCATTTTTAAGTAGACTGTAGACTGTAGACTGTGGATTGCCGACTAATTAGTAACTATTATTTTTATAAAAATGGAATAGAACCATTTTTTATTTTTCAGTAAAATGCATGATCCTTTTCTGAACAGATATTGTAATCCTGTACATTACAGGAACAATTACAAGGGTAAGGAAGGTTGCAAACGTTAATCCAAAAATCACAGTCCATGATATCGGACCCCAGAATTTAACCATATCACCACCAAAATAAAGTTGGGGATTAAAGTCACTTAGCATTGTATTAAAATTGATATTCATACCGGTTGCCAGTGGTAACAACCCTAAAATTGTAGTGATAGCAGTAAGCAGCACAGGACGCAGGCGTGTTTTCCCTCCCTGAATCACACATTGAGTAGCTTCTGCAACAGGCAAAAATACATCTTCTTCCAGTCCCAGTTCTTTTCTTTTTCTCGCTTTAAGAAGTTCGATATAGTCAATAAGAACGATTGCATTATTAACAACTATCCCTGCCAGTGAAATAATTCCTATCCCTGTCATCACA
>JAUVHQ010000017.1 GCA_030593185.1 Bacteroidota bacterium | reverse complement strand
GCTTCGCCTCTTCTATGGCAACCTAATGACAATTGTATGACCACCTAATGACTTCTTCAAGTTTATGATTGTTTTTTGGAAAACAATGGAGAATACCTGAACTGCCGGAATAAATATACACCTGCAAGAATAATCAGTATTACGGTACTGATAAAAGCGACTTTTTTACCGAGGTAATATGCATCAGGTTCGAATTTAAATTCAATCTTATGCTGCCCGGATGGTATGATCATACTACGAAGGACATAATTTACACGAAAATGATTTGCAGGTTCACCATCAATAGTAACTTTCCATCCTTTCGGATAATAGATCTCAGAAAACACCGCCATCTGGTCATATGTTGATTCTGATTCATAGATTAATTTATTTGGCAGATATTCAAGGAGATGAATTTTAGCTGTTGAGTCAGAATGAATAATTATATCATGGATCTGGTCTTCAAACCGGTTATCAATAATTGCTTCTTGTGCCGGATTGAAATTTCCTATTGCAGAAATTTCTGCATTGGCATCTTCCACTATTCTGTATTTGTCAACAAACCAGCATGCACCCAATGCATATGGATTCTTTAATGGAGAAGAATTGCCATTGATAATAATGTATTTGCAATTAAGCATATTTAGAATACTTATATTTCCCATAGTAGTATTGATATCAAAACCGGGCTTTTCCCCTTGAAGAGCATTGATGACCCTGCTTATTTCGGATGTTATATAGAAACTTACAAGTTCCTGGTATCGCCTCATTTTAGCGCCGTGATAACCTCCGATTGATTTATGAAAATATGAAGTTCTTGCGCTGTTGAAAGTGCTTATTGTTAGATCGAGAACCTTGTAGTCAGGATCAGGATCTTCTAATATCTCGTTATCTGCTTTGGTGGCAATATAGGGTATTTCAGCTTTTTGTTTACGTGAGAAATGGTCATTATTCAGATATCTTTTGTCAACTGTCCAGAGGTCGAGAAGAATTAATACTGCCAGAATAAAATACAAGACTTTTACTGAAAGTTTTTTATAATGGTATGCCAGCAACGATCCTGCTGTTAGAATTACAAAGATCAGTGATCTGAAGGCATCTGTTTTAAGGAGTTGTTGACGATCGGTTCTTAATGCTTGAATTATCTCCTGCGGCCAGCCTGATTGTAACAGATTATCATCAAGTGGCGCGTTAAAATTGAAGAACAAACCCGGGAACAAGACGAAAATCAAAGCCAGTCCGCCGGTAATAATAACCGACCATTTTATTGCATAAAGAAAGGTTTCTTTCTTGTGTTTCCCATTAAGAAATTGGTTCAATCCAATAATACCAAGCAATGGCATAGCGAACGCAGCAATGACCAGTATCATAGAGACAGTCCGGAATTTGTTATATCCGGGAATATAATCGATGAAAAAATCGGAGAAAAAATAAAAATGTTTTCCCCACGCGAGCAAAATTGACAGGATAGTAATGGAGACCAACCACCATTTAACTTTGCCTTTTACCAGGAATGCCCCGAAAAAGAATAGAAAAATAACAACGGCTCCAATATAAACCGGTCCGGCAGTATATCTCTGAGGACCCCAATAAGTGTTCCATTGATTAACAATTTGCCGGGAATTCGGAACATTATAGGATTTAAGTTTTTTGTAGATCTCTGATTTCGTGCCAAAAGTATTGGAATGTGACCCGCCAACAAAATTAGGAATAAACAAGTTAAAAGTCTCGGCAATTCCATAGCTATAGTCATTAAGGATATAATCCTTGTCAAGCCCTGAAGTTTTATTCTCATTCTGTTCATATGCAAGTTCCGATTCTCCACGAATAGAATACTTCCCATATTCCAGTGTTGTGATAATAGCGGCAAAACTTACACCTAAAGCCAGGATAACGGGAATAAACAATAATCCAACTCTTTCAATGAACTTACTAAATTGTTTTTCCTTTATCGAATCAATCATCAGGAAAAATCCGAGGATCATAACAATGATCAGGGTGTAGTAGGTTATCTGCAGGTGGTTAATATTAAGTTGCAGTGCAAGTGCAAATCCTGTTATTATACAACCTGCAAGAGGCTTTTTTTTCAACGTATAATATACTCCTGCAATAATCACAGGTAAATATCCCAGGGCAAATGATTTTGAAGCATGTCCTGCAAAAATTATTGTGAAGAAGTAAGTTGAAAAAGCGTAAGCAAAAGCTCCGGCAAGACTAAGCCATCGATTAATTCCGAATAACCTGAGGGAAACATAGAAACCAAGAAGGTACAGGAACACGAAACTTACGGGCCGGAAACTAAAAAGGGTAAGGATCCGGTTAATAAAACTGATGACTTTCGGGGGTTGGGCACCGCTGATAAGATAAGTCGGCATTCCGCCAAACATACTATTTGTCCATAAAGTTTTTTCCCCGGTTTTCTCCTGAAAATCATACAATTCTTTGGACATTCCTTTATAGTTCCGTGTATCGCCGGGTGTAAGTCGTTTCCCTTCAAGCATAGGACTGAAATAGAGCAATGGAATAATAACAAAAAGCGCTATAATTAGAATCTCGCTGCTGATGTTTTTAAAGATTTGCTTCATCCCTGTTATTTTTGTGTAAAATAAGTTTAATTTTGAAATTCGCACAAATTAATAGCAGAAATAAAGCAGGATTATGAAGATATTAATGCTTTTAGAAAATGAATTTCCTTCGGATGACAGGGTTGAGAAAGAGGCATTATCTCTTATAAATTCTGGATATGAAGTTCATTTGGCATGTTATTCCAGAAATGATAATTTTTTAAAGGAAGAGAATTATAAGGGAATATATATTCATAGACAAAAGATTTCCTGGTTGATGCACAAATTTAGTGCAGCAATTCTTATACTACCGTTTTATTTTTGGTACTGGGAAAAATTTGCACGAAATCTTCAAAAAAAGTTTTCCTATAAAGCCATTCATGTACACGACTTACCATTGTCAAGAGTCGGATATTCTTTAAAGAAAAAATACAAGGTAAAGCTGATCTGTGATCAACATGAATTTTATAGTAACTGGATTATTTATACTGCTCATTACAATATTTTCCTGGGGAAGATTGTAAAACTTTTTAGCAACTGGCCTTCCTATGAAAAGAAGTATCTGGGAAAAGCTGATCTTATAATAACGGTGGAAGAGCCATTAAGAGAATTATACTTAAGAAAGTATCATTTAAATCCTGGTAAGGTTATTAGCTTACCAAATACTCCATTAAAGAGGATTTTTAATGTAAAGAAAATAGATCAAAATATTGTGGAGAGATATAAAAACAATTATGTATTGACCTATGTTGGGGTAATTGATATTTTACGTGGTTTAGATCTGGCAATTGAGGCAATGGTTGAAATCAAAAAGGAAATTCCCAATATAAAAATGTTACTTGTGGGTCGGGCAGTAAAGCCATGCGATCCTATTTCTCTGGCAAAACAATATAAGGTTGAAGATATTATTGATTTTATTGGTTGGAAGAATATTGAAGAACTGCCCTCGTATATCTGTGCATCTGATATTTGTTTCTTAACTCCTCCAGTACATAGGGAAGAAGTAAACAATACCATCGCGACAAAAATTTACCAGTATATTGCTATGGGAAAGCCAATTATAGTATCAAGTGCAGAACTCATGAAGAACTTTGTGGAATCCAACCAGGTAGGTTTTGCATTGAAAAATAATAATTCAAAAGATTTCTTTGATAAAGTGATTCAAATTTACTCAAATAAGGAAATGGCAAGGCAAATGGGGGAGAAAGGAAAAGAGCTTTCAGAATCCTATTTTTGGAAAGAAACATCTAAACCAATGATAAAAAAATATGTTACACTATTAAAGAAATGAAAAAAGTCTACAATTTAAAAGATCGGTATAATAAAAGCCTTGACTTTCTTACTAAATCAGTACCACCACCATGTAAAATTTTGGATCTTGGAACAGCAAATCTTCTCAGTGAGCTAATGATCGAAAATGGCTATAATGTTATAAATACGGAGGGAGAGGATCTGGACATCGAATATGATATAGTCAAAAATATAGATGTTGACCTTGTTACAGCATTTGAAATTTTTGAACATCTTATGGCTCCTATAAATATACTTAGTGAGATAAAAACTGAAAAACTGGTTGCTTCAATACCTTTAAATCTATGGTTCGCCAAGGCTTACTGGAATAAGGATGAAGAATGGGACAGGCATTATCATGAATTTGAAGACAGACAATTTAACTGGTTATTGAAAAAAGCCGGTTGGAAAATTATAAAATCTGAGAAATGGATAGCCCCAACAAAACAGTTGGGAATAAGGCCCATTTTAAGAAGATTCACACCAAGATATTACATTGTTTATTGTGTTAGAAAAAAGTAACTATTCTGTTAGCGTCTGAAAAAAATATATGTTTTATCTTTATTAACAGTATAAGTATAACAATTATATTTTTTTTATATTACTTGCACTATTGCCTATTAATCAACAGTTTTTGAATTTCGATGGTAGATTTTGGTCATTTTATTATTTGTTTGGTTATTTGAATAAAAATATCTTTTTAAATTTATTTCCAATTATTGTAACGAAAATATAAGATTTGCTTCATAATATTAAAACAACGATTAAAGGATCAGCCATTTATTCAATTGGCAATATGTCTCTCAAGTTGATGGGGTTGATCTTATTACCTTTATTTGTTCAGAAGTTATCTTTATCTGAATACGGTATACTTGGGATTCTTGAAGTGACGGTGCAGATACTTATTTCAACATTTGGATTAGGAATCTGGTATGCATTTGAAAGATGGTATTGGGATAAAGATTATTTAAATAAGCAAAAGTCAATGTATTTTACCATATTGGCTTTTTCATTTATTATTGCTTTGTTTTTATTCTTTTCCGTATCCGGAACCTCCATTCCATTATCCGAATTATTATTTGACAATTCAAGTTATTCCTATGTGTTGGTTCTTATGTCTGTTATTGCAGGTTTGGAATTAATGGCACAAAGCCCTGCAATGTTACTTCGGCTAAAGACTAAATCTCTTGTTTTTACCTTGTCATTCACCTTAAAACTTATTATTACACTTGCGTTTACCCTGTATTTTCTAATTGTAAAAGGGAAAAAAATCGATGGTATTTATGAAGCACAGCTGATCGGAGAGATTTTTTATTTCTTAATTCTGATGCTTTCTTGCATAAAAGATATTCAATTCAAATTTGAATTTAGGATATTGAAAGACATGGTAGTTTACAGACTTCCACTTGTCTTTTCCTCAGTATTTATCGTTATGTTGTCATTTACCGACCGGTATGCCCTGAAGTTTTTAAGCAATCTGTCCGATGTTGGAGTTTATTCCCTTGGATACAAACTTGCCAATACAATAAAAGTTATACTGATTTCATCGGTCTGGTTTGCTGTCAGACCTATGATCTATAAGATGATGGACAAGCCGGAGAACAAGCGGTTCTATTCAAAGATCATGACTTATTTTACATTTGGCGTTATAATATTTGTGCTTGGATTGTCAATTTATGGAAAAGAGATCATTTATCTTTTTGCAGGTAAACCAGAGTATAGGTTGGCATACAAAATCGTACCGGTTATATCCTTTGCTATTTTATTTGGAATGTTGAAAGATGTAGCTTTTATTGGTTTAGACATTACCAGGAAAACAAAAATAATGGCTTCGTTGATTATTATTATTGCCATTTTAAACCTGGGATTGAATATTCTATTTATACCTTATTTCAAGTCAGTTGGAGCTGCTATGGCTACTTTGATCTCACAAATTATTTTTTTCCTCCTTGTTTTAAAGTATTCTCAAAATATATATTATATCCCTTATGAATTAAAAAAAGTTGGAACCATGATTCTATTAGGGCTTGTACTAGTGATCATTGGCAATTTATTTAACCAGATGTATTTGCCATTAAGATTGGTGCTGAAACTTGCTATTATTTTTTCATTTCCAATAATTCTTTATTTATTCAATTTTTATGAAAAAATTGAACTTGACAGGCTGGGAGGAGCCTGGAGAAAATGGCGTAACCCGGCAAAATGGAAAGAGAATCTTAAAAAGATGAATGACACCGGTTTATCAAAATAATAAAAAATCAGAAAGTTGTTGGCTTGTCAATAAGTATTTTTACAACCCTGTTTGCTGTTTTCCCATCCCACAATTCCGGTATGCTTCCTTTCTTTTTTGTTCCTTTCAATATCTTGAAAGCAGCATTTTTAACATGGTTAAGATCTGTGCCAATAAGATGATTTGTACCAATATCAACGGTTACAGGTCGCTCGGTATTGTTTCTGACAGTAATACATTGAATACCCATAAACGTGGTCTCTTCCTGAATTCCCCCACTGTCTGTTATAACCAGTTCAGCATCTTTAGCAAGTGCCAGAAAATCAACATATCCTAATGGATCGGTTAATAAAACATTTTTATCGAATTGTTTTAACAAATCAAATTTTTCAAGGTTCCTTTTTGTACGGGGGTGAACAGGGAATACTACTTTTTTCTCTACGGATATATTGTTCAATAAATTGACAATATCCTTGAGGCTTTTTAGGTTATCAACATTACCTGGTCTGTGAAAGGTCACGAGAATGTAGTTTTTTAATAAAAGCTCTAAATCTTTTGTGATTAAGGAAGCATTAATCGCTGGTAAATAATGCACAAGACTGTCAATCATAATATTTCCTACAAAAAAGACCTTGTTACTGTCAATCCCTTCCCTGATCAGGTTTTCAAGCCCGCTCTTTTCACTGACAAACAGATAATCAGCCAGAATATCAGTCACCGTTCTGTTGATCTCTTCAGGCATGGAACGGTCAAAACTTCTCAAACCAGATTCAACATGAGCAATTTTTATTCCCATTTTTGATGCTGTTAAAGCACCGGCCAAAGTTGAATTTACATCTCCGGGGACTATTATTAAGTCGGGTTTTTCCTGTAAAAGAACTTTTTCAAATTCGATCATAATCCTGGCTGTCTGTTCGGTATGTGTGCCTCCTCCGATTCCAAGGTAAAAATCTGGCTTTGGAAGATCAAGCTCATCAAAAAATATTTTTGACATATTCTCATCAAAATGCTGTCCTGTATGACATATCTTATGGGTTACTTCTTTTAAAAAAGCTTTGAAAACTTTGTGCAGAGGGGCTATTTTAATGAAATTTGGACGCGCTCCTACTAACGATATAATTTTTTTCATTATTTATTCCTAAGTATGGCTTAATGGGTGCTTCTGTAACTACTTTATTCTCCCAGATTTGAATTATGGAAATCATTGTAATCTTTGTTTGCCTGAAAAGGATTAATTCTCTTCAATCCATCTTACCACCTCAAAAGCTTCGGCATATTCCGTTCCAACCTGGGCTCCCCTTGTTGCAGCCAGTCCGGTTACAAATTGAGATGAAAAATAATGTCTGTTTGCTTTAAATTGAGTTTTATAAAAATTCAGCATTTTTAATTTTTGCCCTATTTCGTCTTTATTCAATTTTATGAAAAATTGTGTGTCAAATTTAACGTGATTCCAGGGCAATTCATAGCAAATAATACTGCAGCTTGTTTTAAAAGCTCTGATCATTTCATTGGCTACAACGGAATGATCCTGATGAAAATCATTCAAAGAGGGGCCTATAACTAACCCGGGCTTAAACTCTCTCCTGATTTTAATTAATTCTTCCAGGACATCCTGCCTTTTCTCAGATAATTTCCGAACCTTAAAATTAAAGATCCTGTAATGTTCAGGCTTAAGTTTTAAAGAATCAATCACTTCAAGAAATTCTTTTACCAGAGCATCTTTTAGAAAACCAGCAGGTAGAGATTCTTCAGCAGAAGAAAAAACCACCCAGAGAATTTCTTTTTTTTGTTTGATCATTTTCGCAATTGTTCCCCCACAACCCAATTCGGCATCATCAGTATGAGGAGATAGGATAAGAACTCGATTGGAATTCATTTTATAAGGATTTTTTTAGTTTATTTTGAATTTCAATGAATTGTTTCAATGGTCTGGCCGGAGATCCTACCCAAACTTCATTTTTTGGAACATCTTTTGTCAATACCGCTCCGAGGCCAATAGTCGCTGATTCCCCAATGTTTAACTGGTTCATGATAGCGACAGAGGGTGCAACCCATGCATAATCTGAAATCTTTACACTTCCTCCAATCATGGCATTGGCAATGACTGCTGAATGTTCTCCCACCACTACATTGTGGGCAATGTGCACCAGGTTGTCAATTTTAGTTCCTTTTTTGATTATAGTATTGTCCAAAGATCCCCGGTCAATACAAGTGTTAGACCCTATTTCAACATGGTCTTCTATAATTACACTCCCAATGTGAGGGAACAATTCAAATTCTCCGGAATCATTCCTTGAGTATCCAAATCCGTCAGCACCTATCACGGTGCCAGCATGGATTATTACATTCGATCCAATAGTAACATTATCATACAAAACACAATTTCCGTTGATGACAGAATTCTTACCAATTTTAACGGCACCAATCGTACAGTTTGGGCCGATATATACAGGCTCCTCCAAAATTGCTTCTTCATGTATAATAGCACTTGGATGTATGCCCCAGCTTTGTTTCTTAACAAAGAAATGATTTAATACCCGAGTAAAAATGAGTTTAGGCTTTTCCACCTTAACCAGGCATTTGTTTAATCCCTCTTCCTCCATGTCGGTATGGCAAATAATAAGCTTTGCCTTAGTATTCTTTAATAATTTGTTAGAGTATTTATGATTTGGTTTTAACCAAACAATTGAATGTTCATTGGCAGATGTAATTGTACGGGCATTGTTTATGTGAATGTTCTTACAGTTGCCAACCAACTTGTAATTTTCTATTACCTTAAGTATTTGCGGAAGATCAATTTCTTTCATTTATTTAACAGTTTTAATAATAATCTATATGAACTATTCCAAAATTTTAGCGAGTTGCATGGTGAGGTTTTTCCTGGCATATTTTTGAAAATTTGCATTTCCTTTTTCCACTTGAGAAGGGTCCTTTTTCCACTTTGAAAGTTTTGGATTTAAAAAATTCAAAATCCCCGCCATGTCCACATAATCGAACATTTTTCCAGCATTGCATTCCTTAATAATGTCGCTTGCATCCCCGTCGGGAGGCCCAATGCCGAGAATGGGCCTCTGTACTGCCAGATATTCAAAAAGCTTCCCGCTTAGAATACCTTTATTCCCTTCTATTTTAGCAAGGGAAAGAAGTAGTATGCTTGAACCCATCATGAATTTTATGGATTCGTGATGACTAACGTGACTATGATATTTGGTAATTCTGGTAAGGCCTAGTTTTTTTATTCTTGATTGATGCAGACTGGAAACATTTCCCACAAATCTCAATAAAAACGAAGTAGAAGGATTGTTTTTACTTAGTTGTTTAAAAGCTGATAAAAATGAGTCAATATCCTGGGAATTTGAAAGGGTTCCAATATGTGTAATGATAAATTCTTCTTTAGAGCTCTTGAGGTTAAAGTTAAAATCTGGTTCGTCATATCCGTTAGGAATAACGTGAATTTTGTTTTTATTAATGTGAGGAAATTTGTTTTCGAACAATTTCTTAATGCTTTTGCTCACAACAATAGTAAAATCAGCAGTTTCAAGCACTTTCTTCTCATATTTTTCATCAAGTTTTTTTGCCCAGATGGTATGATACATTTGCTTATAATAATAAATATCGGTCCAGGGATCCCGAAGATCAGCAATCCAGTTCACTCCTGTTTTATTTTTTAATTTTAGTCCGATTAACTGGGTGGAGTGAGGAGGACTGGTAGTAATAAGTGTGTCTATTTCATATTTCTGAATAATCTCAATGGCCTTTTTCAATGCAAATTTATTCCATCCCACCCTGGCATCAGGGATAAAGAGATTTCCCCTGATTACACGGGCAATTTTATTTAATAAACCTGGATTCCCCTGGTTGACAAAACCAGCGTAAGGAATTTCACTTTCTCCGGTTATTTTTTTGTAAAAGCTGAAGGGTTCCCGTGATTTTGTTTTAAAAACCTGGACACTTTCAGGAACTTCTTTTTCAAGGCTTTCGTCCAATACGGGGAAGGAGGCATATTGTGGATCTACCGAAAGTACATAAGGATGAATGTTAAATTCGGGAAGATATTTGACAAATTTCAACCACCGTTGCACTCCGGCACCTCCGCTTGGTGGCCAGTAGTATGTTATGATGAGGACTTTTTTAATATGCATAAAGAATAACCAGTTTATAGAAATTTAAAATTACTTGCCCATTATCCTGATGAACCACAAATTTCTTTTAGAAGATTCTGCAGTTCTACTTTTTTACCGATTATTTCTCTGAGACTAGTTGTTGACACCCGGTCCTGTTTCATGCTGTCCCTGTAACGGATTGTTACCGTATCATCTTCCATGGTTTGATGATCAACTGTTATACAAAACGGTGTTCCAATGGCATCCTGCCTCCTGTATCTGCGTCCGATAGAATCTTTTTCGTCATATTGGCAATTAAAATCAAACTTTATGTCATTTATTATCGTGCGTGCTTTTTCGTCAAGACCGTCTTTTCGCACTAATGGTAAAATAGCTGCTTTAATTGGGGCAATAGGTGCCGGGATCCTGAGAACAACCCTTTCTTCGAGATTCCCGTTGGCATCAGGAACTTTCTCTTCGGTATAAGCATAGGACAATACTGCCAGGAACATCCTGTCAAGCCCGATAGATGTTTCAACAACATACGGCGTATAGCTTTCCTTTGACAGAGGATCGAAATATTGAAGTTTTTTACCTGAAAATTTCTGGTGTTGTGATAGATCAAAATCTGTCCGGGAATGAATTCCTTCAACCTCTTTAAATCCAATCGGAAATTTAAACTCAATGTCAAATGCAACATTGGCGTAATGTGCAAGATTGTCATGTTCGTGAAAACGATAATGATCAGAATTAATTCCCAATGCCAGGTGCCATTTCATCCTTGCTTCTTTCCAGTATTCAAACCATTTAATTTCATCTCCCGGTTTGACGAAAAACTGCATCTCCATCTGTTCAAATTCCCTCATCCTGAAAAGAAACTGGCGTGCCACAATTTCATTCCTGAAAACTTTTCCAACCTGTGCAATGCCAAAAGGGATACGCATACGCCCGGATTTCTGGACGTTAAGATAATTTACAAAAATTCCCTGTGCGGTTTCAGGACGCAAATATATTAAATCGGCATCTTCACTCACCGAACCCAGCTTTGTCTCGAACATCAGGTTAAACTTACGAACTTCAGTCCACCTCCTGGATCCGGAAACAGGATCAGCAATATCACAATCAATAATTATTTGTCTGATTTCAGCCAGGTCTTCATTTTCCATAGCCTTGATAAACCTGGAATTGATCTCTTCCCGTTTTTTCAGATTTGCCTGAACCCTGGGATTTGTTTTTCTGAACTTTTCTTCATCAAAATCGTTCCCAAACCGTTTAGCTGCCTTTATTATTTCTTTTTCTATTTTCCCTTCAATTTTCTGAAGATAATCTTCAATCAACGAATCTGCCCTGTATCTTTTTTTTGAGTCCTTGTTGTCAATTAAAGGATCATTGAATTGTGTAACATGTCCTGATGCTTTCCATGTTTCAGGATGCATAAAAATTGCTGAATCAAGTCCTACAATATTTTCATGAAGTAATACCATGGAATCCCACCAGTATTTTTTAATATTGTTTTTTAATTCAACTCCATATTGACCGTAATCATATACAGCACTTAAACCGTCATAAATTTCACTGGACGGGAAAATATATCCGTATTCTTTTGCGTGGGATACGAGCTTTTTGAAGCTTCCTTCATTGTCCATGGTTGTATGATTTGTGTTTTTAAAAAAATGATGCGACAAAAGTAATTCAAAATCTCCGGTTTTCATAAAATCAGTTGGCAATCTTCAGTCGACAGTCTACAAACTGAAGACAAAGTTTGTCATTTTTTCCTATAAGGCTTAGTAAGTAAAAGGATTTTGCGAACGCAGTGAAGCAATCTTTTATGGTTTTTCGTTAAACTCATGATAGTTTATTTATTTGGCATTCCGGATGTAATTGACAGATTGCTTCGTCGCTACGCTCCTCGCAAAATCCTTTTTCATTCCTTGCCTTCATCATTCGTCATTCGAACTTCGTCTTTCCAAAGGGTTCAAAGGTTCTCTGAAACATATAACAATTTACGAATAACATATATCTTTTATCTATATGAAAAGCATTACCGACTGTTGATTGCCGACTGCCGACTGCCGACTGATTAGTTTGTAAAAATATTTGATGATTAAACAAAAGGTTGTTTTTTCAATTTATATCTTTGTAAAATATGTGTTAAAACAAAGAAAGTGAAAAAGGAAACAGATTTTCTGGTTATTGGGTCCGGGGTTGCCGGTTTAAGTTTTGCCCTTAAAGCAGCAAAACATGGTACAGTATCTGTATTGTCAAAAAATGATCTGGAGGAAACAAACACAAAATATGCACAAGGGGGAATTGCTGCAGTAATGTCCCCTCCTGATTCCTTTGAGAAGCATATCAGGGATACGATTTTGGTGGGAGATGGATTGTGCGATGAAGAAATTGTTGAAATAGTCATCAGGGAAGCTCCTGACCGGATCAAAGAATTAATTACCTGGGGTGTTGATTTTGATCATAATAAAGACGGTTCCTTTGATCTGGCCAGGGAAGGGGGACATTCGGAACATCGTATTCTACATTATAAGGATATTACCGGTCAGGAGATAGAAAATGCCCTTATCTCACGGGTGAGATCTGATCCCAACATTGAAATTTATGATAACTATTTTGCTATTGATCTGCTTACACAGCACCATCTCGGCAACCTGATAACCAGGTCCTCCCCGGATACGGAATGTTATGGAGCTTATGTACTTAAAATAAAAAGTGGAGAGGTGATTACTTTTTTATCAAAAGTAACAGTGGTGGCAACAGGGGGAATGGGAAATCTTTACAATACAACAACAAATCCGTTGGTTGCAACAGGTGATGGTCTGGCTATGATATACAGGGCCAAAGGCTTTATTGATAACATGGAGTTTGTTCAGTTTCATCCTACTTCATTGTATAATCCCGGGGAACGCCCATCATTTCTTATAACAGAAGCATTAAGGGGTTTTGGTGCAGTGTTACGGAATACTGCCGGTGAGAAGTTTATGAATAAATATGATTCAAGAGGTTCATTAGCTTCCAGGGATATTGTTGCACGTGCAATAGACAGTGAAATGAAAACAAGAGGTGATGATTTTGTGCTTCTCGATTGTACTCATCTGGATGGTGATGAACTAAAGGACCATTTTCCGAATATTTATAAAAAATGCCTTAAGGAAGGGATTGATATAACAAAAGATATGATACCAGTTGTTCCTGCTGCTCATTATCTTTGTGGTGGTGTGAAAGCAGACAAGAACGGAAGAAGTACTATTAACCGCTTGTACGCTATTGGTGAAGTTGCTTATACGGGTCTTCATGGAGCGAATAGGCTGGCATCAAATTCCTTGATGGAAGCAGTTGTTTTTGCTCACAGAGCTGCCATGGAAAGTTCCCGCCAAATGAATAATTATACATTCAAAAAGGAAATTCCTAACTGGAATTTTGAGGGAACCAAACATCCTGAGGAAATGGTGCTTATTACTCAGAATTATAAAGAGACTCAGCAGATCATGTCCAATTATGTAGGGATAGTCCGTTCGGATTTGAGATTGGAAAGAGCACGGAAAAGGTTAGAAATAATTTATCAGGAAACCGAGGAATTATATAAGAAATCAACCCTGTCGCGAAAACTTTGCGAACTACGAAACCTTATCAATGTTGGATACCTGGTGATAAAAATGGCACAAACCCTTCACGAGAGCAGAGGACTTCATTATACCATTGATTATCCAAAGAAGAAACGAAGCACAGAATTCTGAAGAATCACCTCATCACTTCTTCTTCAGATTCTCTTCAAACAATTTAAATATTCTCTTATATTCATCTGTCCAACTGCAGGGTTCAACAAAACTGTGTCTTTCCAGCGGGTAAATAGCAAGTTCCCAATTATTTTTCCCAAGTTCAATCAATCGTTGTGAAAGACGAACAACGTCCTGAAAATGAACATTATCATCAACCATTCCATGACATATCAGAAGAGCCCCTTCAAGTCCTTCAGCATAATAAATGGGAGAGCTTTTAATATATGCAAGACTGTCCTGAACAGGAGTGTTTAATATGTTTGCGGTATAACTGTGGTTATAATGAGCCCAGTCGGTAACCGAACGGAGTGCGGCACCGGCAGCGAAAACACCAGGTTCTGTAAACATAGCCATAAGGGTTATGAAACCGCCATATGAACCACCATAAATACCAATCCTGTCAGGATCAATATTGTACTTTTCAGTTAAAAACCTGGCTCCATCAACCTGGTCAGACAGATCTTTTCCTCCCATATGCCTGTAAATAGCAGTTCTCCAGTCTCTTCCGTATCCCGCACTGCCCCTGTAATCAATATCCAATACAGTATATCCGTTATCAACCAGGAAATTGTGGAACATATACTCATGGTAGTAACTGCTCCACCATTTGTGTGCATTCTGAAGATAACCGGCTCCGTGAACAAAAATTACAGCCGGTCCATTGTTTTCAGGATTTTCAGGACAGTAAATCCGGGCCGGGATACTCATACCATCCTCTGCTTTGAATGACACTATTTCAGGGATACGCCAGGAATATGCAGAGAATTCTTGTGTTAGTGAGTGCGTAATTTTTTCAGGAACTGCTTCCGGTTCGTTTTTCTTTAAATAAAGTTCCCAGGGACTGTTAGAAAAGCTGTGTCGTATGGCAAGGAAACTTTCGTCAGGTGACAGGACAACATCATTTCTCCCTTCAAGTGTTGTTAAACGGACTGCCTTTCCTCCATCCAGGGGCATTTTAAAAAAATGTCTTTCACCGGGATGAACTTCATTTGAAGTGAAATACCAGAACTTCTTGTCTCTGGAAATAAATGGTCCATAAATCTCAAATTTCCCGCTTGTCAGGGCTTTTTTCTTTCCGTTTTTGATATTGACTGTATATAAATGGGAATATCCAGATTCTTCAGATTGAAAATAAACCCTCTTGTTATCAGGCATCCATCCCAGGGTCACTCCTCTCCGCCAACCAACACCAGGTCCGCCGATCCAGGCTTCATCGTGTTGATGATCAAGTAATTTCAGCTCACCCGAGTTGCAGTCAAGTAACATTATCCATCTGTCTTTATTATCAGTGGATTTCAAACTTATTACGGCATGTTCCCCATTATCCGACCAAACCGGCGAACTGAATATTACCGGTCTCTCTTTTTCCCTGTCGGGCTCTTTTCCGTCATAATCATTATAAAAATCGGGATAGTCTTTAATTCCGGGAATATTTTTTGTTTCAACTTTATAGACAGTGTCCTTTTCAATACTGCAAATAAACAGATCAGTTGAGGAAAAATATGGAGTACCAACTTTCGGTCGCGCGGAATTTACATCTGTATATCCCGATTCATTAACATATTCAGGAATCTTTGTTTGGGTTGTATTGGGCGGCTTGTGATAGATAGTGTAGGTAATATATTTTTCATCCGGACTGAGTTGTATGTCTGAAGCGGAGTTCTCACCCGTATAAATAATTTTTGGTCTTATCGGTTCTTTTTCTTCCCGGTCAGATTTCCTGGATTCTCTTTTTTCTTTTCTTTCCTCAAGTACTTTGAATAACTTCATCTGGTCCTGGTAGAACCATTTTTCTTCATCATTTGAATAAGGCGTTTTTTCAGGTTTTTCTTTCCCCTTCCTGAAGTTGGATAATTGTTTTGTTGAACCATCATTTATATTCCAGGAATACAGGTTATTATTAAGGTTATATAGTATTTTATTTTCCGTAAAATTAAAATCAGGAGAACTTTCGTAATTAAGTGTATTAGTAATCTGGAAAACCTCCCCGGATTGGAGATTGAGCAGGGAAATATCACCATGTTTAGTGTAAACTTTTTTTGTTCTGTTTTTGTTGTAGTTTCCGTATTCTGAGGGCATCTTTTTCTCTTCTTCAAGGGCTACTTTCTGAGGTTTGTGATTCTCAGGAGTGATAAAAAACAATGAACTTTCGTCTTTTCCTTCAGGATTCCATTCAAAAAATAGTTTTTCTCCGTTATCTGGCCAGTGAATATTTTCCGGCGAACTGCCTATCCACTCAGGATCTTGCATTATCTTTTCAATTGTTAGAGTTGAGATATCATTATTGCTTCCCTGGCAAAAAGAGTATAATGTAAAAATTGAGAAAATAACTAAAATACTTAAGTGC
>JAUVHQ010000173.1 GCA_030593185.1 Bacteroidota bacterium | reverse complement strand
AATTTTTTTGAAGGAGAATGAATAAAATCACCCAATTCCAGAGCATTCCATTTTTCATCAATATCTTTTATCGTTGTATCATCAGAAACAATTACATTTGGCCAATCTCTCTTAAACTGATTAAGTTTAGACTTTCTGGTTGCATCAACTATAAAACAGGGCGTTTCAGTTTCAAGTTTAATTGACCGGATATCTCGTTCCGGTTCAATGTTTCCAAGCGTAACCCATACAAGCATTGAAACTTCATTCATATCCAGACCATAATCAACTATGATAAGAATTTTTATCCCGGAAACAGAAATTTTATTCAAAAGATTTTTTCCTGTTTCATAAAATTGTTCCTTTTCCTTTTTTAGGATTGATACAAATATGACTGGGATTTTTTTCTTTAAAAGTGAAACATTTACTCCTGATATTTGGGGTTCCTGTTCGGTAAATTTTAGTATTTTATCAATTTCAATTTTGCTAAACAGAGCCTGTTTTACTGCTGTTCCGGTAGAGGTATTTGTAGCATCAATACACAATTTACTACCATATGCCAATTGGGTAGACGAGTGGTCAAGAATATCAAGAGGTCCTTTACTAAAGTGAAAATCTCTGGATAATTTAACACTATCAAATATATATTTAGCAAGTTTTTGATAATTGTGAATATCAATTTCCTTACCTGTAATTATTAATATTTTTGTAAACATCATCTGGCCTGCCCCCCAGATTGTATTCATTACTTTTTGTGCCTGACCACGGAATGTTTTATTTATCTTAATAACAGTCAGGTTATGTGCAACTCCCTCCGGAGGCATCTCCATATCCAGAATTTCGGGGATCATGGTCAATTTCATAGGTGTCAGGAATATCCGTTCAGTAGCCTTGATTATCCAGGCGTCTTCCTGTGGGGGTATACCTACAATTGTTGCAGGATATACTGCATTTTTTTTATGGGTAATACATGTAACATGAAATTTCGGGAACCAGTCCGGTAAAGAATAAAAACCTGTATGATCGCCAAATGGCCCTTCCCATGCTAATTCCTCTTCCGGATCTATATATCCTTCAATAATAATATCTGCTTCAGCCGGAACTTCAAGATCATTCGTAAGGCATTTTACCATATTCACTTTCCTTTTTCGAATGAATCCAGCCAGCATATATTCATCAATATTGTCAGGCAGGGGGGCAGTTGCACTATAGGCAAGTACAGGATCACCTCCCAGGGCAACGGTAACAGGCATTTTTTTTCCAATTGCTTTGTACTGATTATAATGGCGGGCGCCTGTTTTATGGGGGTGCCAATGCATACCGGTAGTAGTTTTATCGAAAAGCTGCATTCTGTACATTCCCACATTCCTGGTATTATTTTGAGGATCGCGAGTAATAACCATAGGAAGGGTAATAAACCGGCCACCATCTTCGGGCCAGCATTTTAGCACAGGAAGCATGCTAAGATCCGGAGTTTTGTGAATTACCTCCTGGCATCTTCCCTTACCGGAAATTATGTTAGGCATCCAGGATCCCAGTGCTTTCAACAGTGGCAGAAGCTTAATTTTCCCCCACATACTTTCCCGGGGTTTGGTTAATTGTTGGAAAATTGTTTCAATTTCTTCACCGATTCTATCAAGGTCATTTGTACCAAAAGCTAAACAAACCCGATTATATGATCCCATAGCATTGATCAGAACGGGGAATGTTGTTCCGGTGTTTTCAAACAACAAAGCTTTTCCTCCTCCTTTAGATTTGGAAACCCGGTCGGTTATTTCAGTTATTTCGAGTTCCGGATTAACATATTCTTTAATACGAACAAGTTCATTGTTTTCTTCAAGTATGTTAATAAAATGCTTCATGCTATCAGATGCAATTTATATCCAAAAATCAAACTACAAGATACAAAAAAAGGCATTCTTGAGAATGCCTTTTTCGCACGCGACAAAAAGATATCTAAAAACCTATTTTTTAAATGCAATATCTTCAACCATTTTTGTTGAAAGTGATTTAGGTCTTTCAATAGGGTATCCAAGAGCACGGTCCCAAATAATATTGGATACAACACCAATAGCACGACCGATACTGAAAAGTACAGTATAGAAATCATACTCACGAATTCCATAATACCATTGGATAACTCCTGACTGAGCATCAACATTTGGCCAGGGATTCTTAGCTTTTCCATGTTCTCTCAGAATATCAGGCACAACCTGGTACAACGAGTCTACATATTTAAAGATCGGGTCATCAGGCAGATGCTTCAGGCAAAAATCCCGTTGTGCTTTATACCTGGGATCTGTTTTTCTTAACACAGCATGACCATAGCCAGGGATTACCTGTCCTGAGTTTAATGTATCCCAAACAAATTTTTTCATCTCCTCTTCAGTTGGTGTTTTACCACCCATTTTTTCCATAACTCCCTGTATCCAGCGAAGTACTTCCTGGTTTGCCAGACCGTGTAATGGACCAGCAAGACCATTGACCATTGCAGAGATTGCGTAATAAACATCTGACAGAGCACTGGAAACAAGGTGTCCTGTATGAGCACTTACATTTCCACTCTCATGGTCACTATGGAGAATAAAATATAATCTTGACATATCATCATAGGGCTTATCAATTCCCATCATATGTGCAAAATTTGCACCGAAATCAAGATCAGGATTTGGAGGTATAATATCTCCATTTTTATATTTTGCCCGGTAGATATAAGCCCCTATCTCAGGCAATTTTGCAAGCAGATTCATGGCATCTTCATATGTTGGATCCCAATATTCCATTTTGCTGATCCCTTTCTGATAACCTTTAACAAATTCAGATTCCTTTTCCATCGAAAGTACAGCTGCAGAAAACATCACCATAGGATGAGTATCGTCAGGAAGCGCATTAATGACATCAAAAACATACTTCGGCACTACTCTTCTATGCTTGAATTCTTCTGCAATTTCATTAACTTCGTTTTCGGTTGGCAGATCACCTGTTAAAAGCAGATAAACAAATCCCTCAACAAAAGGTATTTCTGAACCATCTTTTGGTTTGGGTAATTTTTCAAGCACTTCAGGTATCGTGTAACCCCGGAATCTAATTCCTTCGTATGGATCAAGGTAAGAGATATCCGTTACCAGGCATTTTATGCCGCGCATACCACCAATTAGTTTAGCAATTGTAACATCACCAACAACCACATCACCATATTCTTTAATCAATTTTGTGGTGCGGGGACGCCAATTTTCAATCTTTCCGTGTAATTTTTTCTTTAAATCAGACATTTTTTAGAGGGGTTTTTGGTTAATAAAATTATTGTAACTATTCAGTTTCTTAAGTTTGGAATTCCTAAAATGGTTAATTTCATTATACTTTGCATTTTTAAGTCTGCAATCTTCAGTCTGCAGTCGGCAATTTGAAGACCGGGCTATTTATACTTTTCAGTCCCGATTTATCGGGAATGTGATAAAGTGCTCGTGTGTTATAATTGTTTGATTGTTATTTACTTTTTTGTTGACTGCCGACTGTGGACTGCTGACTGATTAGTTATAAATTATTATTTTCATTAAATATAGATGATATTGCCATCAAAACCTAAGATATTTATATGCTGTAAATCAGGTTTAAAATAAAAAACAGAGGCTGATTCTATCAACCTCTGTTTTATAGTTATTTAGAAGATATCTTTCTATTTCTTTAAAAACTTAAAATCCTTTCCTACAAACCTTGCGGAGTCGCCAAGCATTTCTTCTATTCGAAGTAACTGGTTGTATTTTGAAATCCGATCGGATCTTGATGCTGATCCGGTTTTTATCTGCCCGGTATTCAGGGCAACTGCCAAATCGGCAATGGTTGTATCTTCAGTTTCTCCTGACCGGTGACTAATAACAGAAGTAAATGAATTTGCAGTTGCCATATTTACTGCATTGATAGTTTCGGTTAAAGTCCCTATCTGGTTTACCTTAATAAGGATTGAATTAGCAGCTTTCTCTTCAACTCCTCTGGCCAGGCGTTTCACATTAGTAACAAACAGATCATCACCAACGACCTGAATTTTATCTCCAATTGCACCGGTTAATTTTCTGAATCCATCCCAGTCATCTTCATGCAAACCATCCTCAATAGAAATAATCGGATATTTCTTAGTCCAGGTTTTCCAGTATTCAACTAACTCATCGGTTGATTTGTCTTCACCGGTTGAATCAAAATGATACATTTTCTTTCCAGCATTGTAGAATTCAGACGCTGCAGGATCAAGGGCTATCCAAATATCTTCACCAGGTTTATAACCTGCTTCTTCAATACCTTTTAAAACCATTTCAATAGCTTCCTCGTTCGATCCCAGGTTAGGAGCAAATCCTCCTTCATCACCAACATTCGTTGAATGACCATTTTTCTTCAGTACAGATTTTAAATTATGAAATACTTCCGAACCCATACGAAGAGCCTCACTAAAAGATTCTGCTCCTAGTGGCATGACCATAAATTCCTGGATATCAATTTTATTATCAGCATGAGAACCACCATTAAGGATATTCATCATAGGTACCGGGAGCGTATTCGCATTTACTCCGCCAATATATTTAAAAAGTGGCAGTCCTGATTCCAGAGCGGCAGTTTTTGCAACAGCCATTGACACGCCAATTATGGCATTAGCGCCAAGATTTGATTTATTCTCAGTTCCATCAATCTGTATCATAGCTGCATCAATAATGTTTTGATCAGCAATATCAAACCCTCTCAATTCTTCACGGAGAACAGTATTAATATTGTTTACTGCCTTCAAGACACCTTTACCCATAAAACGACCTTTATCTCCATCCCGTAATTCAACCGCTTCATGAACACCTGTAGATGCTCCGGAAGGGACTGCTGCTCTACCCATAAAACCTGTGTCAGAATATACATCCACCTCAACAGTTGGATTTCCACGAGAATCCAGAATTTGTCGTGCAATAATTTCAGTTATTAGTCCCATAGTTTTGGTTTTTTATAAAATAATAATTAAAAAAAAAGGATAAGGAAAGATTTCCTTATCCGGGCATAAGTTATAAAGTTATTGTTTGTTTAAAAACTTAATCGTCATTTTTCTCTGAAGACACAATGTCATTTTCACTTTTCTGTTCCTCATCATTTTGTTTGCTTTCCTTCTCTATTTTTACATCTTCTGTTTCTTCAGCTTTCATGTTTTCTTCCGTTTTGACTTTTTCCGGTTCTTTTTCTTCCTTCCCTGCCTCTTCATTATTATCGTCCGGTTCTGTTTTCAATTCCTTATCTTCAACAACTTGAGTTTCAGGCATTTCTTTAGGGGTTTCACTACCTCCTTTTCCACCTCGTCTGGTTCGCAAGCGTTTGGTTTTTTTATCTTCTTT
>JAUVHQ010000393.1 GCA_030593185.1 Bacteroidota bacterium | reverse complement strand
TCACTTGTAAAGATGGCAATATTGCATCCTGAATTCGTTTTGCATACCTGATACTATCTGTAATATCAATATTTTTCTGTTCAATGATATCTTTTTGATCCTCGATCTCAGTTTTTTGTTTCCGTATCTCAACAGTTCGTTCAGTTACCTTCTGTTCGAGTATCCGTTTTTCACGAATTAACTGCTTTTCACGATACTTGATATAGGCAATAATGGCAATAATTACCAAAACAACCATTATAGAAATAAACCACCATGTTTGATAGAATGGGGGACTAATGGTAAAATTAAATGTTAGAGGTTCTTCATTCCATATCCCGTTTTCATTTTCAGACAAAACCAAAAATGAATAATCACCCGGACTGATTCCTGAATAGGTTTGTTCCGGTAACAGCCGGGATGGTGACCAGTCTTTATCTACCGGATCAAGCTTATATTTATATCTGACATTTTCAGGATTGCTCAGGGATATTCCTGTCCATTTAAATGTCAGATGGTTTTCACTATGCGGTAATCTGAGTGACTGAGGCAACAAAGTCCATGGATACAAACTATCGGCATGTTCAGTCCAGTCAACATTTTTAAACAGGAGATCCAGTTCAGTTAAATGATTTATAGGTGGTTTAGTATTGATTTTCTCCAGTTCAGGTTTATAACATGTAATTCCTTTAACTGTTCCAAACCAGATATTTCCTTTGTTATCTTTAAGAATGGAATTCAGATTATTCTCCATTCCGATAAAGCCATTTGATTTATAATAATTTTTTGCACTTATTATCTCACCCTTTTTATCTAAAACAAGTTTATCAAATCCCATATTGGTTCCAACAAGTAGTACACTATCGTTCTGGAATACAAGAGATACAATATTCGTCGATCTAAGTATGCTATTGTCTGCAATTAATTTAATTGGCTTTTCTTCCTGTGAATCTGTTTCGTATTTAAATAACCCGCCTCCATTTGTTCCAATCCATATATTTCCATGTGCATCTTCGACAAGTGCATAAATTCCCTTATAATACAATCCCTCTTCTTCATCAAAAGTAGTCATCACATTACCTTCAAACTTAGCTAAACCACCAAGAGTACCAACCCATATATTCCCTTTCTTATCCTCGATAATAGTCTGGACTTCATTATTTGGAAGTTCCCAGCTTTCTTCATTAATTGTAAAAAAACCCTTATCGTTTAACAGGCTTATTCCTCCAACGGTGCCACTCCAGACCTGCCCTCTGGAGTCAACCATAATACAGTTTACATGGTTATTTACCAGATGATTTTCTTCTGTATAGTTAATGAACTTTTTTCCGTCAAATTTTGAAATACCATTTTCTTTGGTTGCCAGCCAGATATCCTGGTCTGCTGTAATATAGATTGAATTGATATAGTTATCATGCAATCCATCTTCAGCAGTAAAAGATTCAAAAGAAGGTTTATCGTTAATAAATGTTAGATTTATTAATCCCCCGCCATGTGAAGCCAGCCAGTAATTGCCTTTTGCATCCTGAGCAATATCGTATATTTGACTATTAGTTAGACCTTGTTCTTCGGTATAGTGAGAAAAATGTTCTCCCATTAATCTACATATACCGCTGCTAAATGTGCCTGCCCAGATATTTTCTTCGCTATCCTGAAAAAGACACAGCACCTGTTTATCAGGGAAACCCTGTTCAATGGAATAATTCCTGAATTGATCCTGATAATATTTTACAATTCCTGCTTTATCTGTACCAAACCAAATATTTCCATCGTTATCTGAGAGAATATCCCAGACAGTGTTATCGGGGAATTCGTTATTTTTATTAAAAGTTTTTATTTTTCCCAGACTTGAATCGGTAAAATCTTCAATTTTAAAAACTCCTTCATCAC
>JAUVHQ010000390.1 GCA_030593185.1 Bacteroidota bacterium | reverse complement strand
CTTTGGGGAATTCCCCTTCATTGAAATTCAGAATCCCTTTTTCTTCAATTAGCTTTTCATCAGGTTTAAGATTCTGTGGTGTAACAACAAATACAGTAAAAACGAACACCATGAACAAAATAACAATCCGGAAAAAATAATTTATTTTCATCTGTTTTTTGTTTAGCGTTATTATCTTGTTAAAAAGTTTTATTAAAAGTACAATGATTAATGCAAGTATATTTCTGTAAACTTCGTAATTTTACATAAATTCTCAAAACTAAAACTAAATTATTAAAGCATGGAAAAAAACGAGACCACAGAACAGCCCATCAATAAAGAAAAGCAAAAGGCCTTAAATCTCACGCTTGATAAGATAGAAAAAGATTTTGGGAAAGGTACAATCATGAAATTGGGCGACAATGCAATTGTTGATATACCAGTCATTTCATCTGGATCAATATCATTGGATAAAGCCTTGGGAGTAGGCGGATACCCGAGAGGAAGAGTAACTGAGATATTCGGACCTGAAGCATCGGGGAAAACAACACTCGCTATTCACGCTATTGCCGAAGCACAAAAAAAAGGTGGTATTGCAGCCTTTATCGATGCTGAACATGCTTTTGACAAGTTTTATGCATCAAAACTGGGAGTAGACATTGAGAATCTCCTTATCTCTCAGCCCGATAATGGTGAGCAAGCATTGGAGATCACTGATCATCTGATTCGTTCAGGAGCAATCGATATAGTTGTTATTGATTCGGTAGCCGCTCTCACACCAAAAGCTGAAATTGAAGGAGAAATGGGCGATTCCAGGATGGGATTACAGGCAAGACTTATGTCTCAGGCACTAAGAAAATTAACCGCTAATATCCATAAAACCAATACCTGCTGCATGTTCATTAATCAACTTAGAGAAAAGATCGGAGTTATGTTTGGAAACCCGGAAACAACAACCGGTGGTAATGCATTGAAATTTTATTCATCAATAAGGGTTGATATTCGCAGAATCGGTCAGATTAAGGATGGAGAAGAAGTAACAGGCAACCGGACAAGGGTTAAAATTGTTAAAAATAAAGTGGCGCCACCTTTTCGTAAAGCTGAATTCGATATTATGTATGGAGAAGGTATTTCAAAAACCGGCGAAATAATCGACCTTGGTGTTGATAATAATATTATACAAAAAAGTGGTTCATGGTTTAGTTATGGAGATACAAAATTAGGGCAGGGTCGCGAAGGTGTAAGACAAATACTGATAGATAACCCTGAGCTGGTTGATGAATTGGTGGGTAAAATAAATGAAGCATTGCAAAAAGATTCGGCTTAGCCTGAACTCGTAACTCGTAACTTTTTGAAAGAATGTAGAATGTCAAATAAATGGACTGTCATAAGCTTTATGAAAAGTCATGAAAGATTGCTTCACTTCGTTCGCAAAATCCGTATACTTATTATGCTTTAACGGTATACATTAATTGTAACCAAAATATGAAAAAATATCCTGTAATCTTATTACTGGGTTTTGCTGTCATTGGATTCGCATGTAATCAGGACAGACCTGTATCCCGGGATGACGTAAAAGCCGATTTCTCTAATCAACTTACTGAGGAAGAAATAAATAATGGACGAATAACCCCGGAAATTCTGTGGAAATTTGGCCGTTTGGGGGGTGCTAACATTTCTCCTGACGGGGAAATAGTACTTTTCGGTGTTACCCGCTATGATGCTAAAACCAACAAAAGTGACCGGTCAATTTTTAGTGTCCCTGTTGAAGGTGGTGAAGTAAAATTAATCACAAATATACCAGGTAGTGAATACAATATCCGATGGTATCCGGACGGATCAAAAATAGGATTCATTTCCGGGAATAGCGGCACAACACAATTGTGGGAAACAGACCCCGATGGAACCAATTTAAACCAGGTAACCTATATTGATGATGGAATAAATAATTTCGAATATTCACCTGATGGAAAAAAACTAC
>JAUVHQ010000171.1 GCA_030593185.1 Bacteroidota bacterium | reverse complement strand
TACCGCGTCAGTAACCTTTTAACAGAAGAGAGGGCATGGTGTGTTTGATCTTCATATTTAGTCGGAACAAACATCATGATCCCGTTAATCAACAGACTTTTGTCTTTCAAAAAGAAAAAGGTAATGAATGTTATTGCAAATACTGCAATAAACAGTTTACCTATCAAGCCTGCTGTTAAGCTTAAGAAATCTGTTATTATTGAAAAGCTTAAAACTGACACAAGTTTATTGGTAAAATATTCCTGTAGTGAAAGAGTTTCTGCATCCTTCACATTAAGTTTCTGGTATGCCTCTTCGATTTTTTGAAACGGATCACTAAGCTTTTCAAAAAGTGGTTGTACATCAATTTTCGAAAATTCCGCAGCCTGGCTGATTATTAACGGAATAAAAACCCTGAAAAAAGTATAAACCACCAACCACAGAACAAAGACAGTTATTATTGCAGACAGGGCTTTGGGAAGTGCAAAATTCTTAATCCTGATCCTATCCAGAAAATTTATCAATGGGCGACCAATTAGTGATAACACTGCTGCTATAAGGATATAAGCAACAATGCTCCGCAGGTACCATAACCCAAAAACAACAACAATTATCCCGATACCAAATAACAGATATTTTAAATTGTTTTTCATCTGTTTAAAATTTCTCGAAAAAATCAACTTTGCCCGCTAAAGATAGTGTTTTTCAGGCTTCGGCAAACTCGGCAATAACGGATTTTTTTCCTTTTACTCTCTGTCCAATATCAACATTGATTTTTGTACCGATTGGAAGAAACAGGTCGACCCGTGAACCAAATTTAATGAATCCAAGTTCGTCACCTTGTTTCACAATGTCGCCTGGTTTTGGATAGGTAACAATTCTCCGTGCAAGAACTCCGGCTATTTGACGAACTAAAACACCGGCGCCCTTCTCATTTTCAATAACTACCGAGGACATTTCGTTAAATTGTGATGATTTAGGCAGAAAGGCAATCATGTTTTTTCCCGGGTGATATTTCATGTATTTTATTTCGCCACTAAAGGGAAAACTGTTCATATGCACATCAAAAATTGTCATGAATATAGAAACCTGTATCTTTTTTTCATTAAAAAATTCATTTTCTCCAACCTCTTCAATGGTAACAATATTTCCATCTGCAGGAGCATAAATCAGTTTTTCGTTTATCTCAATTGATCGTTTCGGCTTCCTGAAAAACAATAAAACAAACAGGTATAGTCCTATACAACCATAAAGAATAATTCTTCTACCCAAAACAGATGATACCAGCAAATTATTAGCCACAAGGACAACTAGTATCAACACAATTAGCAGGAGAACAAGAATTTTATATCCTTCTTTATGTATTGTCATAAAAAAAATTTGCCCAAAATTAGTTAAAATTTGTAACTATTCAGTGTCTTAAGTTTATAATGCCTAAAATGGCTAATCTCATTATTATAAAGTCGGCAGTCGGCAGTCTTCAGTCGGCAAACAAAAGATCAGACTGTATTTACTTTTCTTGATTTTGAATCATATGATTAAGTAATCGCCCGATATCTTCAGATTGTTTATTAAAATCATCAAAATTTTCTTTTATATACAGTTAAGTTTCATAAACCCATTTGCCATTTAATTATTACTACTTGGTTTTCCAGTGTACCCCTTAGTTTTTAGTCTTCAATCTCCAGTCTTCAGTCTGCAATTAAAGTATAGCTAGTTGATGTTAGCCAATTGCCGACTGTGGACTGTGGACTGCCGACTGATTTCAGGTAATAAACTGAATATATGCAAAAACGACTGGTAACGACAGAAAAACCCCATCAAACCGGTCGAGCAAACCGCCATGTCCCGGTAAAATATTCCCAGAATCTTTTACCCCGACACTGCGCTTGAACATGGACTCAACCAAATCTCCAAAGGTTCCAATAGTTGCAACAATTAAAGCGATCACAAGCCAGTCTAACATTTTCAGATCAACAAAATATTTTGAAATGATAATTGATACTACAAAAGCAAAAAATACACCCCCAAACAACCCCTCCCAGGTTTTTTTTGGAGAAATCCTTTTAAATAATTTATGCTTCCCAAAAGGAATGCCTATAATATAAGCACCTGTGTCATAGGCCCATATCAGAAAGAAGAAGCCAAGAAGAATATGGGAAGAATAAATAATTTTTCTTTCCGGTTGAAAAATATAATTCACAACATCAACATGTTCCTCTCCGGTTTGCAATCCAAAAAGTCCCCCTGCAGGACTAAGTACCAGGTAATTAATCATTGACAAAGGGACTGCCACATAAATAATACCGAGTATCGTATATGCAATATTTGTAAACGGGCGATTGTTATTAAGAAATAGTTCATTAATAAAAACCAATACAACCAATGGAATAAAGACGTAAAAATATTTCTGATTAATAAACCCTACTGCAAACAGGAAATTCATTATAAAAAGCACTCCTCCGATCATTACACCAAAATATTTCTGAGGCCGGGCCTTTGTATGCCTTGCCATCCTGTAGAATTCCAACATAGAGGTTATAAGAATGATCAAAAAGAGCAGAAAATATGAAAGGGCACTTAGCAATATACTGCCCACCAGTAGAATGATAATAAAAAGCCCGGTTATGGATCGTTGAATAAGATTGGTCAATTTTATAACTTTTGTAAAATTTGTTTTGCCCTAATCAGGTTATCCCTGTTAACATATATCTCAATGTCGCCAAGTGTATTATAAATAGAATCTTTTTTATTAATTATCACTGATTCAATATCATTATCAGACAGAACAGACCTGGCAATTTCAGCTAAATACTCCTGCTGTGTTTCATAAGCTCTTACCCAATCCTTTTCCATAAAAAATAATCCTTTATTTACCAGGTTCTTCTTTTTGCGGAGGTTTCTTTTTAGACATTCCTGAAGAAGGTTTTTTCCCTGAATATTTTTTTATACCCGATGAAGAAGAAGGTTTTGAATTATTTTTCATTAACATTGCTTGTGTCTCTTTTGTGATGTCACCTCTCTTTTTACCAAATATTTTTTCCAGATCCTCGCTAAAGATCACTTCTTTTTCCAACAACAAATCAGCCAGTATTGTTAATCCTTTTTTGTTCTTCTTCAGAACCTCCCTGGCCTTGTTATATGCCTCATCTATAAGGCGTTTTACTTCTTCATCTATTAATTCAGCTGTTTTTTCGCTATATGGTTTATTAAAAGAAAACTCATTCTGGCCGGTGGAATCATAAAAGCTAAGATTACCAACCTTGTCACTCATTCCGAAGTAACTAACCATAGCATAAGCTTGTTTTGTAATTTTTTCAAGGTCATTAAGCGCTCCGGTTGATATTTTCCCGAAGATCATTTCTTCCGAGGCTCTGCCACCAAGTGCGGCTGCCATTTCATCAAGTAATTGTTCGGTTGTTGTAATTTGCCGTTCTTCGGGCAGGTACCATGCAGCGCCAAGGGCTTTCCCCCGTGGTATTATTGTTACTTTAAGCAAGGGATTAGCATGGTCAAGCAGCCAGCTTACTGTAGCATGGCCAGCTTCGTGAAAAGCAACAGTTTTTTTCTCATGTGGCGATATAATTTTGTTTTTTCTTTCAAGACCACCAATGATACGGTCAACAGCATCGTGAAAATCCTGCCTATCAACCTTCTTTTTATTACTTCTGGCAGCAATTAAAGCAGCTTCATTACATACGTTAGCAATATCAGCTCCTGAAAAGCCAGGAGTTTGTTTAGCCAAGAAATCAACATCAACATTTTCGTGAAGTTTCAGAGGCTTTAAATGAACCTCAAATATTTGCCCTCTCTCAATCAAGTCAGGTAAATCAACATGTATTTGCCTGTCAAATCTTCCTGCACGAAGCAAAGCACGATCGAGCACATCAGCACGGTTAGTAGCTGCAAGAATTATTACACCAATGTTAGTACCGAAACCATCCATTTCAGTAAGCAACTGGTTTAATGTGTTTTCTCTTTCGTCGTTGCCTCCAAAACCGGTATTTCTTCCCCTGGCACGTCCAACAGCATCAATCTCATCAATAAAAACGATACAGGGTGCTTTCTCTTTGGCTTGTTTAAACAGGTCGCGTACACGAGATGCACCGACACCAACAAACATTTCGACAAAATCGGATCCTGAAATAGAAAAGAACGGCACATTTGCTTCACCTGCCACTGCCTTTGCAAGCAAAGTTTTTCCTGTACCGGGAAGACCAATCAACAATGCACCTTTCGGAATTTTACCTCCCAGGTCAGTATATTTTTTCGGATTTTTCAGGAAATCAACAAGCTCTCTAACCTCCATTTTTGCCTCTTCCAACCCTGCAACATCTGAGAAATCGACCTTTACATGTGATTCTTTATCAAACAACTGGGCTTTTGATTTCCCGACATTAAAAATACTACCTGCACCACCCGGGCCAGCACCACCACCCATCCGGCGGAAAATAAATAACCACACACCAACCAATAAGGCTAAAGGAAGGATCCATCCAAGCAAATCACCCATAATATTCTTACGTGTCTCATACCTTACACTTATTATTTCGCTTTCGTTGTAGTTATATTTTTTCTGTGCCTCATCAATACTCGCGCTAAAAACCTCAACCGAGGGAATGGTATAAGAATAATGTGGCCCATTATTGGGAATACCTCCAAATCCATGACTGTCAACATCAGAGTATCTGTCGGAAGATAATAAATCAGGCTTAATATAAATTTCTGCCTTTTCCTTATTCACAACAACAATTTTTTCAACATCACGACTTTTTATCATTTCCCGTTCAAGTCTCTGCCAGGTTATCTCTTCGATTCCTGATCCTGAAAAAATAAGTTGAAACCCCAGTATAGATACGGCAACAGCTCCATAAATCCAATAAGCATTGAATTTAGGTTTGCCGGAAGGTTTACCATCCTTATCTGTCTTTCCCTTGGTTTTATCTGCTTTTTTTGAATCTGCCATTCTCATTAATCATTTTTTCACTAATCAATTTTCTCAATTTTTGCATCGGCCCACAACTCTTCAAGTTTATAAAAATCTCTAAACTCTTTTTGAAAAATGTGTACAAACACATCTCCGTAATCCATTAAGATCCAGTGTGCATTTTCAAGTCCTTCAATATGCAAGGGATTTTCATTTAATTCTTCTTTAACAAGTTTTTTTACCGATTGTGTGATTGCTTCAACCTGTATATTGGAATTCCCCTGACAAATTATAAAATTCGAAGAAACTGTATTTTCAAGCTTTGCAAAATCAAGATTTACTATCTCTTGCCCTTTCTTCAGCAAGATGCCTTCTATTATTGTATCCAAAAGATCTTTTATGTCTGCTTGCTCTTTTACTTTCATTAACATTATTTAAGCACAAATGTAATAGAATGAATCCAATGGAACAATAAACTTTAT
>JAUVHQ010000333.1 GCA_030593185.1 Bacteroidota bacterium | reverse complement strand
GAAATGAAAGAGATTCCTGAAGCTGATATGATAGAGGCAATTAAGTTTGCTCATGAAGCGATAAAGGAACAGTGTAAAGTTCAGGAAGAACTGGCTAAAATGGTTGGTGCTACTAAAAAAAGAGAGTACGAACGCGAAGAGAGTGATGAGGGATTAAAGGAGAAGGTCTGGAAAGAAACATACGATAAAGTATTTAAGGTTGCAGAAAAGGCAATCACCAACAAACAAGAACGAAGTGAAGCTTTTGAGGCTGTTAAAGACAAATTTCTGGAGCAGTTTACTGATGAGGATGAAATTAATGAACCACTGGTTGGAAAATACTTCCATGATGTTGAAAAAGAGGCTGTACGTAATCTTATACTTGATAAGGGAATACGCCTGGATGGGAGAAAAACTGACGAAATCCGTCCTATCTGGTGCGAAGTAGATCCTCTACCGGCAACTCATGGTTCCGCTGTTTTTACAAGGGGAGAAACTCAATCGCTTACTACAGTTACCCTGGGCACCAAACTTAATGAAAAAATAATTGATGAAGTCCTTTTTCAGGGTACTCATAAATTTGTACTGCATTATAACTTCCCCCCATTTTCAACAGGAGATGCAAGACCTGCAAGAGGTACAAGCAGAAGGGAAATAGGTCATGGGAATCTTGCGCATAGGGCATTGAAGAACATGGTTCCTGAAGACAGTGAGAATCCTTATGCAATAAGAGTTGTGTCAGATATTCTTGAGTCTAACGGTTCTTCATCAATGGCAACGGTTTGTGCCGGAGCCCTTGCCCTCATGGATGCCGGTATTAAATTGAAAAAACCTGTATCCGGGATTGCAATGGGCCTGATTTCTGATACTAAGAGTAAAAAATATGCAATCCTTTCGGATATTCTGGGTGATGAAGATCACCTTGGCGATATGGATTTTAAAGTTACCGGTACCAGAGATGGTATAACTGCTACCCAAATGGATATTAAAGTTGACGGACTTCCCTATGAGGTTCTGGCAGAAGCACTTGAACAAGCCAGGAAAGGAAGGTTACATATTCTGGATAAAATGGCAGAAACAATTTCCGAACCCAGGGAAAATCTCAAACCCCATGCCCCGCGTATTTCTCAGATCACTATACCGAAAGATATGATTGGTGCTATTATCGGACCCGGAGGTAAAGTAATACAGGAGATTCAAAGTGAAACAGGTACAACAATTATCGTTGAAGAGATTGACGATAAAGGAGTTGTTGATGTGTTTGCCGATAACGAAGAGGCAATCAATAAAGCGCTTAAACGGATAAATAGTATTGTTGCAGTGCCTGAGATTGGTGCGGTGTATAAAGGGAAAGTAAAAACCATTGTGCCCTTTGGTGCCTTTGTTGAAATACTACCGGGCAAAGATGGTCTTCTTCATATTTCGGAAATTGAGTGGAGAAGATTGAAAACCGTAGATGAAGTGCTTTCTGAAGGTGATGAGGTTGAAGTGAAATTGATAGATGTTGATAAAAGAACAGGTAAAGTTAAACTATCCCGGAAAATTCTACTTCCAAAACCTGACAGGAATAATTAGAGGTAAAGAAAACAATTTATAAATAATTGTATAAGAAAGGTCGGGTTTTCCCGGCCTTTTTTTGTTATATTTAAACCTTTCAAATTTTTTTACAATGACAAATTGTTCAGAATGGCTGACTGATTTTAATGATAAACTGAAGAAAGGTACAAACGATCTTTCAGGGAGAAACTACAGGTTTCTGCAGATTAGAAGATTAATAAAAATGGCAGAAAAAGTGGATGAATATTCAACTTCCTGCAGAGATTGTTTTTTTTTCAAAAATGATCTGTCCCACATAGTTTCAAATCCGGAAAATTTCCGGGATAATTTAACATCGGGCAATACCGCGTATGAAAAAACCTTTGGTCTTATATTCCGGCATCTGAAAAAGACGCATAAACTCTATCCAAAATCTTACTTTGCTTCCGTGTATTCATTATTGGGAATGTTATTTGGAATTCTGGCAGGACTACTTATTGCATATATGATATTCTTTATCCAGGAAGAAAACAGTGACATTTTAAAAACCGGTGTTTTACTGGGCTGGGTAATAGGATTGGTGGTTGGGCAGATATTTGGAAAAAAAAGAGATAATGAGATGAAAAAGCAGGACCGGCAGCTATGAATTTCATATATTTTTATGGGAATTACACCGGCGTATTAGTTTTAACTTGTTATATTAGGAAGTCTTAATTTGTTGTAATATAATGGAATACAATTATATAGTAATAGAAGGGAATATAGGCGCAGGAAAAACATCCCTGGTGAAAATGATATCAAAACAGTATAATGCCAGGATGATATTGGAACAATTTGCTGATAATCCTTTCCTTCCTAAATTTTATAACGATCAGGAACGATACTCTTTCCCGCTCGAACTCTCTTTTCTGGCTGACAGATATCGTCAACTAAAGACAAAATTGGGTGACCAGGACCTTTTCACAAGTTTTACGATTTCGGATTATTATTTCATGAAAAGCCTGATTTTTGCCAAATCAACACTTGCTGATGATGAATTCCGGCTTTACAGGCAAATATTTAATATTATCTACCAATCATTACCCAAACCTGGTCTTTACGTATATTTACATCTGGATGTTGAGAAGTTATTATACAATATTAATTGCCGGGGAAGGGATTATGAGAAATCAATAACTGCTGAATACTTGAGGAAAATCCAGAATGGGTATTTTGAATTCTTTAAGCAGGAAACTAATATGAAAATTCTGGTTATTGATACTTGCAATG
>JAUVHQ010000231.1 GCA_030593185.1 Bacteroidota bacterium | reverse complement strand
GAGAGTTCAGATAACCAAGTTGTTCAAGGTGTTCAGAGCGATAATATGGCTTAACACTAATACCCTCCGGAGACTTCCAGACAAGTTTTTTTTCGTAATCAACCCCTTTCAGGTCCTGTTTGATTTTCTCTTCCCATTCCTTTATTGAAACTATAGGAAAATCTTTAAACAAATCATTGCCTTTTGTTCCTGACATAATAATAATTTTTTTCGATGCAAAATTAATGGATTTTTAGATTATTCATCTAATGATTTTTGTCATTCTATTTAAGCAATAGAAATAATGCAAGGCAAAATGGAAGGTTTTCGCTATACTTTGCATTTTTGCCGACTGCCGATTGTTGACTGTGGACTGCCGACTGTGGACTGATTTTACAGGAATTGTTTAAAAATTGAAGGCAATCCCAAGTGCCAGATGCAAAGAGTTTATTGATACTTCGAACTGTTCATCCTGGAGATCGTATGAAATATTATTATCTGTAAAGCTGTTTTTCTTAACAAGTGCCGGTTTACTATGATAATAATCAAGTCCTAACCTGATCCCTGTTCCTCTTCCAACTCCAAATCTCACTCCGGTTCCAATAATATACCCGAAATTAAGTTCATCACCTTTTGTAGAACTTTTAAATTCACCATTATCCAACTCAATGCTCATATCCCGGGAAGGAACAAAAACAAAACTTAATCCTCCCAGGGCTTTAAAGTCAATGTTCATATTGTTGAGGGGAATAGAAATAAGTGGACCTGCCATAAGGTTTACATAATTCCATTTACCGGCATCAAAATTATATTCCGGGTCGGTCGGTACACTAAGGATCGGAAAATTTTCAAGTACATCATCATACATTGCATTCTCAAGTGATTCTCCACCACCGTAGCTTGATCCGAAAGAAAAGGTACCTCCCACTCCGACAACAGGCATAAAGAAAAAAGTGCCGTCAAAGTTGATAACAAAGTTTGAACCGGCAAATCCATCTGAATAAATATCCTCTGATTCCGAAAAACTACCGACCGGAATTGATGATCCCATGGTCAGGCTCATGAAACTTTTCTGAGCATAGCAAGCGGTTGTGATAAGGAATAAGAAAAAGAATGCTTTAATTCTCATGATTTTTTTTTAAATCAATAATTAAAATGCCATAATTCACTTACCAAAAATAAGAATTTTTTTTACAGGCAACCAGTAACCAGCAACTTGAATTAATTAATCAAGCGAACCTATCATTTTCCCGGGATCTACCCATTCATCGAATTGTTCTTCCGTCAGCAATCCGGATTCAAGAGCAGCTTCTTTCAGTGTTTTCCCTTCGCTGTGGGCTTTTTTAGCTATTTTCGCTGAATTTTCATAACCAATATGAGGATTAAGTGCAGTAACAAGCATCAGTGAATTCTGAAGATTCTTACTGATATTGGCATGGTTGGGTTCAATCCCTTCAGCACATTTCTCATCGAACGACACACATGCATCCCCAAGCAATCTTGCAGACTGAAGTAAGTTATATATCATTACCGGTTTAAAAACATTCAGCTGGTAATGGCCCTGCATTCCTCCGACAGCAATGGCGGTATCATTACCCATTACCTGTGCACAAACCATTGTAAGGGCTTCGTTTTGGGTAGGATTAACTTTCCCTGGCATGATTGATGAACCGGGTTCATTTGCGGGCAGATTTATTTCACCAATACCGCATCTTGGTCCTGACCCCAGCACCCTGATATCGTTTGCTATTTTCATCAGGCTAACTGCAAGTCGTTTTAGTGCTCCCGATACTTCAACCATGGCATCATGTGCTGATAATGCTTCAAATTTATTTTCGGCAGTAACAAAAGGAAGACCGGTAAGCTCAGCAATTTTTTCAGCTACTTTTACGTCATATCCTTTAGGAGTGTTCAATCCTGTACCTACTGCTGTCCCCCCCAGGGCAAGTTCACTCAGATGCGGTAATGTATTTTTCAAGGCTCTTAATCCATGATCAAGTTGAGATACATATCCTGAAAACTCCTGACCAAGTGTTAATGGTGTTGCATCCATAAGATGTGTACGACCGGTTTTTACAACATCCTTATACTCAACAGCTTTCCGGTTGAGCGTGTCTCTCAGTTTCTCTATTCCGGGAAAAGTAATCTCAACAAGTGCTTTATAACCGGCAATATGCATAGCTGTCGGAAAGGTGTCATTCGATGATTGAGATTTATTCACATCATCATTAGGATGGACAAAACGATCTCCCTCACCAAGTTTCCCTCCTTTGAGAACATGTATTCTGTTCGCAATAACTTCGTTAAGGTTCATATTCGATTGGGTACCTGAACCGGTTTGCCACACAACCAAAGGAAAGTTATCGTCAAGTTTTCCTTCAATTATCTCATCGCAGGCTATAGCAATCATTTCACCTTTTTCCTTAGGTAAAACATTCAGGTCAACGTTAACAAGAGCAGCAGCTTTTTTCAAATAGGCAAAAGCCCGGATAATTTCAACCGGCATGGTACCTGCGCCAATCTTAAAATTGTCTTTCGATCTTTGAGTTTGAGCTCCCCAGTACTTATCAGCAGGGACTTTAACTTCACCCATTGTGTCTTTTTCGATGCGGTATTCCATAATTTTATTATTTTGTGTATTTATATTTATTGAATAGATTGTATATTATATTTTATGTAATCATATTACTGTAAATAATTAAGATTACTAAAATAGAAAATAATCATTACAAATAAAATGCTTTTCAACAAGGTATAACTTAGTGTTTGTCTATAAAGTCAAACAAATTTTGAATTAAAGCACCAAATAACAAAAAACAAATAATAAATAAATTCCAAATATCAATTATCAAATGACCGAAACAGCTTTGAATATTGTGATTTGGGTCATTGAGATTTATTTATTCACAAAATAATTAATTTTCAAAGGTGTTCATGAGACCATTTCGTTAAGTTGTATTTTGGTGCTTGTCATTTGTGATTTTTACTATTTATTCAAACCTTCTGCCTTTATAGACGGGCTCTAATTACTGTCCGATGATATGCAAGATTAAATGCAGAATAGATTGCAGGTTCTCATACAAACTAAATCTTTCCTCCAAATTCCATCAGATAAGTTTTTATTAATTCATTCAAATCACCATCAAGAACTCCTTGCACATCAGATGTTTCGTGTGATGTTCTCAGGTCCTTAACCATTTTATAGGGATGCAATACATAGCTTCTGATCTGTGAACCCCATTCAATTTTTTTCTTCGCACCTTCGATTTTTGCTTTTTCTTCCTGTCTTTTTCTCAGTTCCAGTTCATACAGATGTGATTTCAGAAGTCGTAAAGCATTATCTTTGTTTGTCTGTTGTGACCGCGTTTCCTGGTTTTCAACCACAATTCCAGAAGGTTGGTGTCGCAAACGAACAGCCGTTTCAACTTTATTTACATTCTGACCTCCTGCTCCGCTTGCCCTGAATGTTTCCCATGTAATATCACCCGGATTAATCTCGATCTCGATATCATCATCAACCGCGGGAGAAACAAAAACAGAAGCAAAAGTAGTTTGCCGTTTCCCCTGGGCATTAAAGGGCGAAATTCTTACAAGCCGATGCACCCCGCTTTCACTTTTCAGGTACCCATAGGCAAAATCGCCCACAAATTCCAGCGTCACTGTTTTTACTCCTGCCTCATCTCCTGGCAGATAATAAAGCTCCTTAACCTTGTATTTATTCCGTTCGCCCCAGCGTATATACATACGCATAAGCATCTCTGCCCAATCCAGACCTTCAGTTCCACCTGCCCCGGGATTTATTTTAACTATTGCTCCCAGTTTATCTTCTTCTTTCCGGAGCATGTTTTTCAATTCCAGGTTTTCAATAAATCTCAGAACCTTTTTATACTGTAGTTCAACTTCTTCATCAGTAGCCTCACCTTCACTATGGAAATCAAAAAGTACAGTGAGATCATCATGGCCTGTTTCAACTTCCTCATAATCAGTAATCCAGCTTTTTAAACCCGCGATTGCCTTAACCTGTTTTTCCGCCTTAGAAGAGTCGTTCCAGAAATCAGGTGCCTGTGTAATTTTTTCCTTTTCAGCAACCTCTTTTCTCAGATTATCAATGTCAAAGATGCCTCCTTAACGCGTCCCGGCGTTTGGCTAACTCGTTTACTTGTTCTTGATTTATCATTTGGTCTGTTTTTTACAAACTAAGATTCAGAATGACAAAATTAAGAAAAATGCACTTTACAGTTTAATACCCTGTTGTTTTTTTTACCCGGATTGGAATTTATTGACCAAGAATACTATTAATAACCTGCATAATCTTGTCATTTTCATAACC
>JAUVHQ010000219.1 GCA_030593185.1 Bacteroidota bacterium | reverse complement strand
GTATGTTTCGGAATAAGTGGCTGAATCGTCATTATACCAGAAATAGTATTTTGTGGTATAATTACCGGTAATATCACCTGCTCCTGTACCACTAACCAGTGGAGTGCCATCGGCATAGTGGGTGGTTTTTAAGTTTTCCTTCATCCAAACCTGGTTGCCAATCACTACTGTCTGGTAAGTGTTCCCGTCGAAATCAGTAACGGTGGATTGGGCTTTTGTGAAACCTGTCAGGGCAAAAAATATAAAAAGGACTTTTATAATTTTTTTCATTTGTATAGTATTTATTATCACAAAATTATCAGCAATTTATGAAAATATTTTTATTTATTATCAATGTTATTTACTGATTAAGTCGTACCCCGAACTGAAGTCGGAGCACGACTAGTTTCCCTCGGAATCCGACTTAAGATCGGGCTCCGAGTTGCTGATATCCAAGATTAGTAGTACCCCGAACTAAAGCTTGCCCGGCTTGCATGACGGGTCGGAGCACGACCGACTCAAGCTCAGGCTACGAGTTGCTGATACCCGGGATTACTCGTGCTTGTCTGACGACTTGGAGTCGTTTGACGAGATTTCATTCTTCTGTTTTACTCTTACACTTATCAAGTAATGCAATACAAATGGTCAGCAATAAGAAACTATTTGCCACATGGAAATAGTTTATTACATGATTTACAAACAAAAACTCAGGGTTAAACAGAAAGTCAATAAAACCGAGAAACATCAGGACAAGAGCGATTATCCCGGAAATCCATGCAAACAAGTTTAGATTTTTCATTTTACCAGATTTTAATGTAATAATCTATATATTTTTTAGTGTGAAAAAATAAACTGAAAATTAATTTAGATAACAGGCAACTGGGAATTCATTAAATATCTGCTTAAATTACAATAATTTATTCAAAGTTACAATAATTTGTGTTGGAGGAAGAAGGATCGTGAGTCGTGAATCGTGAGTTGTTAAGTTAATTATTTTCTTGTTTTGTGATAATAAATCTTGAAAAGAAATAGGTAATTAAATAGGTATTTCAAGGTTATAAGTGAGTGTGTAATATGTTGTGTAAGAGTAATATATAAATACGAGATTTCATGGAAGCACTTCCCAGACCCTGTCAGGTTCAGGAAACCCTGACAGGCCTTGCCGGTATGCAGGGATAAGCTCATTGTGACCCTGCTACCATAACAAAGGATTCATCATTTTGAAATTTATTAACCAATCAATCTTAGGAAAAAAAGGAGATTTTTTGTAATTTTATATGTGATTTTCAAAGATTTGTGTATTTTAGTCTGACCAAGTAGTTTATATTTTTGTTTCACTTTTCAGTGAATGTCTGTAAAGTATTTGTTCTTTGTTAACAATGAGTCAAAAAAAATGAACAAAAGAAAACAATATTTAAAAGTTCTTATTGCTTTTTGCAGCTTATTAATTCTGTTATTTGTTAATACATGCCAGAAAATAGATCTTACCAGGGAAGCTTTTGTTCAAACAAATTCATTTAGTATAGGAGACGGTACAATTACCCTGACAGGCACTATTATTGACCTGGGTGAGGGAATTTCCGATCATGGTTTTGTAATGTCATTGACTCCTGATCCCTTAACCAGTAGTGAAATAGTATTAGGTTTGGGTTCTGTTTCGAAAACCGGGCAGTTTACATACAATTTTTCAGAAGCAGGTGGCGGGGTTAATTTTTATTTCAGGGCTTTTGCCACATCCGGAGGAGAGACAATATATGGTGAAAGCAGTGATTTTTCAACACCCGACCTGGATGTGGCAACACAAACTGCTACAATTCTTAGTAAATCCTCGGCAATAATAAATGGTGCAATTATTAACCTGGGATTTGAATCTGTTACTGACCATGGATTTTATTGGGCTGAAGATCCTACTCCCCAGAATTTCAGCCAAAACAAAATATCATTAGGTGCTTCTGCGGAGGCAACCGGATTTAACTATACATTAAACGAACTCACACCTTATACGGTTTATTATTTTGTGGCTTATGCACAAAATGACAGTGAAACTAAATTTGGAAATGTCAGAAGTTTCAAAATGGAAAATGTATGGACCCGGATTGGAAATTTTAATGGTAGTGCTAGATGCCGTGCTCTAACTTTTTCACTGGCAGATATTGGATATATTGCAGGCGGTCATGATGCAGGATCTATAAATGATTTTTATCAGTTTACTCCTGATCCGGAAACCTGGATTCTTCTATCTTCAGGAAGTTCACCAGTATATGGTACTGCTTTTACAATAGGTAACAAAGCATATGTTATTGATTGGAATAATTTATATGAATTTAATCCTGATGAGGGAATATGGGTGCCCAAAACACTCTTTCCGGGACCTGCACGATCGGAAATGTTCGCTTTTAATATAGGCAATAAAGGATATGTTGGTGGAGGAGGTTACTGGGATGGAGAAAAGAATGTTTATTATAATGATTTCTGGGAATTTGATCCACAGGATGATATAACAAATGGTACTGATATAAATGGAGATCCAATGGGAAGCTGGACACAAAAAGTTGATTTCCAGGGTATAGGCAGGTTATCGGGAGAAGGATTCTCTATAGCAACCTACGGCTATGTTTGCAGCGGATATAACGATATTGATTTAAACGATTTCTGGCAATATGACCCTTTTTCAATTGATAATGGTCCTGATGCTAATGGTAATCCAATGGGGGCATGGTCTCAAAAAACAGATTATCCAGGACCTCCCGGTACCGAAATGGTTAGCTTTATTATTCGCAATAAAGCTTATCTCTTTAATTATGAACTCTGGCAGTATGATCCTTTAACGGAAAACTGGAAACAAATGGCGGATTTCCCGGGTCGGCCACGTTACGCACCGGTTGGTTTCGCGATCAATAATAAAGGGTATGTTGGCACCGGGACTTACAATGATGGTGATGGTGACATGTACCTGAATGATTTTTGGGAATATTTGCCCCACCAATAAATGCGAAAATGATAGAATGATAGAATGACAGAATGATAAAATGATAGAATGATAAAATGTCTAAAATCAAATTCTGATATAAAACTTATGAGTAAAAAACCATTCTTACATGTTTTGCTAATTCTATTTTGTTTTGGTTTGTTTTCTGTAAATGGATTAGGGCAAACAAAAGCAAAAATTATAAATATTGATTTTAACCTGGTTGGTGAAGATATAGTTATTACTTATGATATAGTTAATTATGCACCGGGAGAAAAATTTGATATTGCAATAGAAGTTATCACTGAATCAGGTAAAAAACTGGATGCCAGGTCATTGACGGGAGATGTTGGAAGGAATATTTCCGGCGGAAATAATAAACAAGTTACCTGGGACTTTAAAAATGATAATATAGAACTTACAGAAGGGATATATATTAAAGTAATTGCAGAATCACTCATGGTGATTAAGAAGCCAAAACCTCCAAAAAAGAAGAGTCTGGGTGGTGCTTTTGTGAAATCCCTGGTATTTCCGGGTTGGGGAAACTCAAGTATCTCAGGAGGACCTTACTGGTTATTCGGATTTACAGGTTACGGCTGTGTAGCCGGTTCAGTAATGTTTAATAACCAAAGTTACCAAAGTCTTCAAGATTACAGAGTATCTCATGATATGGATGAGAGAGACCAATTGTTTAGTGATGCTGAGTCAAAGAATAAACTATCCACTATTTTAATGGCAGGTGCTGCAGCAATATGGGTGACAGATATAACTATTTTATTAATAAAAGGTAACAACCCCCAAAATTTAACGTATAAACAAAATGAAGTAGTACCAAAATTAGGATATACTATCGATCCAATAAGTAAAAGTCCTGTAATGACTTTAAAAATAACATTCTGAATCAGTCAGCAGTCCACAGTCGGCAAGAAAGTAAATAAAAAATAAATAATTATATAACAATGGCAACTGGATTTAGAAACTTAACTATATATACTAATAGATTTCATATTAAACAATCTGAAGAAATTGGACGGTTATTTAGTCACATGATTATTAATCATGAAAAGTTTAATTAGTCGGGTCTTCAGTTTGCTGACTGCAGACTGAAGATTGCCGACTTAATAATGCAAAATATAATGAGATTGGAAATATTTAGATTCAACAATTAGGACACTGAATTGGTATAAAATTTTAAGCCATGAAAACAAAAATATTGATCATTGTGCTTATTGCCCTGGTAAGTTATTCTTATGGGCAGGAAAAGGTTATCACCGGTAAAAGTAAAGTGAAAAAACTCTTCGTAGAACAGGAAGAGACAAAAAAATTATTACCAAACCTTGAAATTAAAGAACAAGCATTTTCTGATAAGAATAGTAATCAGATCATTGATGCTTACGAGACCAGTGAGATTACATTCAAAATTGTTAATTCGGGAGAAGGATTAGCAAGCGGTGTACGGGTTAAATTATCACTTGCCAATCCGGACACGAAAGGATTAACATATGATGAAATTATTAATGTCGGGGATATTAAAACC
>JAUVHQ010000346.1 GCA_030593185.1 Bacteroidota bacterium | reverse complement strand
ACAGGTTCTTCAGGATAATATACAATTATAGTCACCTCTTCTCCTCTTCCTTTCTTCCCATTATTCCATTATTATTCGCTCCCACAATCCTTCCCACAACCTGCTCATGAGGTTTTCGCAAACAAGTTTGCTCAAACGTTCCATTTTTCCATTCTTCCATTTTTCCATTCTTAATCCTTTTTCCTATTTTTGTGATTCATGTTTTTGTTGAATTAGAAAATATTTTTACTATGAATATTACAGAATCATCATCTGACCGCAACCTTGAGGAAATGACTATCAATGAGTTGCTGATTGGCATTAACCAGGAAGATCAGATTGTGATCACTGCTGTTAATAAGGTAATTCCAAAAGTCGAAATCCTTGTAAAAAAGGTTGTTAACCGGCTCAGAGATGGAGGACGGCTGTTCTATATCGGAGCCGGAACAAGCGGACGGCTTGGTATTCTTGATGCTTCGGAAATACCACCAACATTTGGAGTACCATATGATGTTGTAATTGGAATGATCGCCGGTGGTGATGCTGCAATCAGGAAAGCGGTTGAATCAGCAGAAGATGATTATGATCAGGCATGGAAAGATCTTCAAAAATACGGAGTTAACGATAAGGACACTGTTGTCGGGATAGCTGCTTCCGGGCAGACACCATATGTAATTGGCGGAGTGAAGGATGCAAGACAAAACGGGTTGCTTACCTCCTGTATTACATGTAATCCGGATTCAAGATTGGAAAAAGAGGCTGAAATACCAATTGTAGCAGTTGTGGGACCGGAATTTGTTACCGGAAGTACCCGTATGAAATCCGGTACAGCCCAAAAATTGATACTTAATATGATCACAACCACTACCATGATAAAAATGGGACATATCCGGGGTAATAAAATGGTGGATATGCAGTTAACAAACAAAAAACTAATTGATCGTGGTACAAAAATGATCATGGAAGAGTTAAATATCAGCAGAAGAAAAGCCAAAAAACTCCTCCTGAAACATGGCTCCGTCAGAATAGCTATACTATCATACGATAAAGACAAATAAAAGTCAAAAGTCAAAAGTCGAAAGTCAAAAGTTCAATTAACTCTTAACTTATAACTCTTAACATGACATTAGTAGTAACACCTAACCTGTACAAGCCAGAACCAAACATGTTTTTGAATAACGAATATCGAATAAGGAACTTAACGAAGTGATCTCATGAGAGATAGCGAATAATAATGAATTTAGAAGTAACCATCTTAAATCAAAAATCGTTAATCGGTGTTCGATATTCAAAATATGACCAAAATAATATCTTTATGAAAAGGATCCTCCCCTGTATCATACTCTTTCTGGTATTTTCAATAAATCCGTTACTTGCACAAAAACATAATTCACCCTTACCCTCATTTTCCGATACAATTGAATCCTGGTCTGATTCCATCCTCCAAACGCTGTCATTTGATGAAAGGATTGCCCAGTTAATAATGGTTTATACATACTCTGACAAAGGCATCAGACATGAAGTAGAGATAACCGACCTGATAAGAAAACACAAGATCGGAGGTTTGTTATTCTTCCCCGGAAACCCTGAAAAACAAGCTGAACTGACAAATTTTTACCAGTCACAATCTTCCCTGCCCCTTCTTATTGCAACCGGCACTGAAAACGGACCCGGTTTACGACTCGACAATGTAATAGAATTCCCCTGCCAGATGAGCCTGGAAGCTATTCAGGATGATTCGCTTATCTATCAAATGGGGATTGAGATTGCAAAACAAAACAAAAGAATGGGGATACATATGAACCTGATACAGGTTACTGAAAATGACAGTATCCCCGATAAAACGGCTATGTATATGAAGGGTATTCAGGAATCAGGTATCCTGGCTACTGCAGAACATTTTCCAGGCATTCTTGCAGGTAAAAACATGCAACTTTTTTCCGAAGATGTCCCTGCAACTATTGAAGAAATAAAAAATGCTGTCGCAAATAATTTGATAACCAGGGAGGAAATTGATAACAAATGCAGAAAGATACTCGAATACAAAGCATGGGCGGGACTTAATAAATATGTACCCATCAGAATGGAGAATATCGGGAAAAACCTGAATTCACTGTCAGCCAAAGTACTGAACTATAAACTGGCAGAGAATTCGATCACCCTGCTGGAAAATAAGTCACAAATTATCCCTGTAAAACGACTCGATACAACAAAAATTGCAACACTTTTTATCGGGAGTGAACATTTAACTGAATTTCAGAAAACCTGCAATAAATATACAAGAATTACAAATTTCAACCGGACTGAGAAAACGAACAACAAACAGCAGGAAAAAATCCTCCAACAGCTTGACTCGTTCAACCTGGTTATTGTGGGTCTTGGAAATTTAAGTCGGGATGCAAACAGAAACTTTGGAATAACTGATAGTACAAAAGATTTTCTGAAACAGGTATTACTAAAGAAAAATGTGATCCTAACGGTTTTCGGAAACCCGTATTCACTGGATAAACTGGAAGGACTTGAAAAAGCCGGAGCAATAATTATCACTTACCAGGAAAATCAACTCTTCCACAAGATAAGCGGTCAGATTATATTTGGCAGTACAGGTGCCAGAGGAAGGTTACCAGTTAATGTGAAT
>JAUVHQ010000116.1 GCA_030593185.1 Bacteroidota bacterium | reverse complement strand
TCGAAGGAAAGAAAGCTCCCAAAAACAACCAGAATGCTAAATAAATAGACCGTCATAAGCTTTATGAAAAGTCATGAAAGATTGCTTCACTTCGTTCGCAAAATCCGTATACTTATTATGCTTTAATGGTATGCACAAATTTTAACCGTAAAATGATAAAAAAACTTGATGAAATGTTCGATGCCCTGAAATCAGGGAAAAAGAAACGCCTGATAGCTGCTTTTGCTAACGATGCACATACTATTGAAGCTATTCATAAAGCAGTTGAGTTAGGAATTATTGATGCCACTCTTGTTGGTGATAAGAAAATTATTGAATCGGTTTGTGAAAAAGAAAATATTGATCCGGGATTATTTACAATCCTTAATGAAAATAATGAATCTAATGCTGTTGCAAAGGCTGTTCAGCTTATTAACAGCGGCAAAGGAGACCTTATTATGAAAGGTATGGTTAGTACCGATAAATATATGCGGGCTATCCTGAATAAAGAAAATGGATTGATGGATCACGGAGCTATTCTTACCCATATTTCTGTGGTGGAACCGAAAAATTATCATAAACTACTTATTATTGGTGATGTTGCCATTATTCCTCAACCCGAATTGAAGGAAAAAATTGTTATAGCAAAATTCTTAATAAAAACAGCACATTCGCTTGGTATCCAACGGCCAAAACTAGCTGTACTGGCGGCAACAGAACAAATTCTCCCTAAAATGCAGGCATGCGTTGACGCAACTATGTTAGCAAAAATGAGTGACCGTGGGCAGATCAAAGGTGCTGTTATCGACGGACCATTTGCTCTGGATGTAGCTATTGATAAGGAAAGTGCGAAAATTAAGAAAATAGATTCTGAAGTTGCCGGTGATGCTGATTGTATCCTGTTCCCGAATATTGAATCCGGAAACGTTTTTTATAAATTCCATACAAAACTGACAGACGGGGAGGTGGCAGCTGTTGTTGCCGGTGCCCGTGTGCCTGCTATACTCTCTTCAAGAGGTGATAGCGTGCAAACAAAACTTTATTCTATATCACTGGCGGCACTATTGGCATGATCATTCCGGAATTCCAGATAATGAAATCGATTTGAAAGAATATAGTTTCACAAATTATATAAAAAAAACATTAATTTTTAGATTTCATAAATAATTAGTTAATAGTCGGCAGTCCACAGTCCACAAAAAAGTAAATAACAATCAAACAATTATAACACAATTACTTAATCACATAATTCAAAATCCTGAAAAGTATAAATAGCCCAGTCTTTAGATTGCTGACTGCCGACTGAAGATTGCCGACTTAAAAATGCAAAATATAATAAAATTAGCCATTATCAAGTCATTATCTTTGAAATTTCGATACATATAAAGTAGAATTTAATTATGGAAGGATATCGAATTCTTGCAATAAATCCGGGTTCAACATCAACTAAAATTGCAGTATACCTTAATCAGAAATCACGTTTCTTAAAAACAATCAGGCATCCGCTCGAAGACCTTAATGAATTTGAAAGGATTGTTGATCAGTTTGGATTCCGGAAAAAGATCATTCTTGAAGAACTGGCAAAAGCCGATGTGAAGGTTGAAGATATTTCAGCAGTTGTTGGACGCGGAGGTATACTTAAGCCTGTTGAATCAGGCGTATATGAAGTGAATGAAGAGATGCGGAAAGATCTGATAGAATGTACATATGGTGAACATGCAAGTAATCTTGGAGGACTGATTGCCTACGATATAGCCAGTTCATTTAAGAATAGAAAAGTCAGAGCATTTATTGCCGATCCTACGGTAGTTGACGAATTTCATGAAGTTTCAAGGATCTCCGGACATCCGAAATTTGAACGCCGGTCTATTTTTCATGCTCTGAATCATAAAGCTATGGGACGGGCATATGCTAATTTTCTTGATAGAAAATATGAAGATCTGAACCTGATAATTGTCCATATGGGAGGAGGTATCTCTGTTGCTGCACATCAGAAAGGCAGAGTAATTGATGCAAATCAGGCACTGGATGGGGATGGCCCGTTTACGCCGGAACGAAGTGGTACGTTACCTGCTGCAGATCTTGCCCGCTTGTGCTTTAGTGGAAAATACTCCCTGGATTATGTGATGAAGATGATTAAAGGTGAGGGAGGAATGATTGCTTATCTGGGTACTAATGATGCTTATGAAGCCGGATTGAAAGCAGAAAGCGGTGATAAAAAAACAACTCTTATCCTTAATGCTATGGCATACCAGGTAGCTAAAGAGATTGGTGCAATGGGTGCTGTTATGAAAGGGAATGTAGATGCCATTATATTAACAGGAGGGATTGCTCATAATAGTATCGTAGTTGATTATATTAAAACTATGGTCGCTCATATCTCCAAAGTGGTGGTTTACCCAGGCGAAGATGAAATGAAAGCCCTGGTAATGAATGCTTTAATGATTATGACAGGCAAGGTAGAATGTAAAGTGTATTAGTGTAAAGTTAAGTGTTAAAAGTTATACGTTATAAGTTATATGCTTTCTCTTAATTACTTCATCCACAGTGAAATATGCTCCTTCCCTGATGAAATATTTTCTTACCTCAAATTTTACCCTGTGAAACCCCAGCATAGCTGGGAGCAACGAAGTAACTGTTTCACAGGGTAAACGTGGCAAGCATTCGATATTCGTTGTTTTCTTCTTCTTAACCAGTAACCAGCAACCAGTAACTTTCCTGCTTCTTCTTACTTACCTGCTTCTTTGTCTTCCTACTACTTACTATTTACTACATACTTCTTCCTAAGGCGTGCTTCCTGATACCGGAAGTATTTTACCATTAAAATATTTATGCCCTTTAACTGCAAAATCTGATATCAAAACTGCCATTTCCTGTGCTGTTACAGCTGCTTTATAACCGGGAAAAGCTTCATTAAACATCTCAGTATTAGCAGATCCAAGTGCTAAGCAATTAAAGGCAATATTATGTTCTTTGTATTCTTCAGCCAGACATTCTGTTAAAATTGCAATAGCAGCCTTACTGGCACTATAGTATGCCAAACCAGGATACTTTGCACTTCCCTGAACAGCTCCCATGCTGCTGATATTTATAACGTGGCTTCTTTTTTCCTTTCCCATAAGAGGTAATAATAACTTTATTAATTGAGCAGGAGCAAAAAAGTTAATATTGAAAGTGCGTTCTGCTGTATCACAGGATGTTTCTGAAAATAAGGTATTTTGCAGGAATCCTGCATTGTTTATTAGAATATCTACCGACTTCATATGTTTAATAACAAAATCATAGATCATCTTTTCATTTTTCTTTATGTTTTCAAGGTCTGTAACTAATGGAATTATTTTTCCTGCTCCTTTATCACTGCATTCAGTCTTAAGACTTAGTAATTTATCCTTACTCCTTGAAATTACAATAATAAGGTTCTCTTTATTAGCAGCAAATATCTTCGTTGTTTCGCGTCCAATTCCGCGACTTGCTCCGGTAATAATAATGTTCATAGAGTTTGTAAAGTTTATAAAGTTTGTAAAGTTTGTAAAGTTAATAAAGTTTGTAAAGTTTCAGGTTTCATATTTCGGTTACAACTTATGCATACCTTTAAAGCATAATAAGTATACTGATTTTGCGATGGGGTTGTCTCAAAAGTGAGAAATACAATGATTTTTCAACTCTGTGTAACTCTGTGACTTCTTTGTGAGTCTCTGTGTAACAACTCCTTAAGAGCTATGCCACAAAGTTACACAAAGAAGACACAAAGAACCACAAAGACTTTTGAGACAGCCCCAGAAGCAATCTTTCATGACTTTTCGTAAAACTTATGACAGTCTATGTAAATTAAGTAGAAAAGTTGAAAGTGTTTTGATATTTTTTTTATCTTTTCGCTTTTTTCTTATATTTTCATTGAGCAGGTAAAGTTGTATATTAATTAAAGATTTAGTATGTTATTGAAAGTTAAAAGATTAACTGTTATTTCTACTTTGTTTTTCCTTGTTCTGACATCATCCGTTGCCCGGAACGGAGAAGAAAACAAGGGGAGAAGGTACTTTTTTGGTGGAAATTTTGGTCTGCAATTTGGATCAATTACTAATATCGAGGTTTCTCCAATTGCCGGATACCGTCTTTTTCCCTGGTTTTCTGTAGCAGCAGGACCGAAATACCAGTTATATGGTGAGAATTATGCCGGATTCAAATTCAGCACACATATTTACGGCGGTAGAACTTTTGCCAGAATTATGGTTATTGGTGACTTTGATAAGTTCATTCCTCTCGGATTTCACGGAGGATTGTTTGCACATACTGAATATGAAGCTTTAAGCCTTGAACGGCAATATTTTGACCTTACAGGCAGTGAAGGCAGGTTTTGGTTAAAATCAGTTCTTATCGGCGGTGGTATCAGTCAACCACTTTCTGATAGAGCATCAGCAAATATAATGCTCCTTTGGAATCTGAACGAAACAGCTAATACTTTGTATAATAACCCTATCCTTAGATTTGGAATTAATTTCTGATACTTACTCAACTCTTCACTCTCCTGAATCCGTCAGCTAAAGCAGACGGCAATCCAGAATCTATTTTATCTTCTTTTTTCACTTTTACCTTTTGCCCACAGTGAAATATGCTCCTTCCCCAGTGAAATATTTTCGTACCTCAAATTTCACAGGGTAAACGTCGCATTTCACGTGGCAAGCTTTTGCCTTTTTACTTTTTCGCTCTTTACTCACAACTCATCTCTCACCGCTTTCTACATACTATATACTACCTACTTCTCTTCATTCTTCCCCCTTACTGATACCCTAAATACCTCACCTTCGGTACGGGCTACAACAAGTGCGCCGGTTGTATCACTCCATACGTTTGTAGCTGTTCTGAACATATCCAGTATCCTGTCAACTGAAATGATCAGCCCGATAGCTTCAAGAGGCAGTCCAATGGCTGATAAGATAATAGTGATCATTACCATTCCTGCCATAGGTACACCTGCAGCCCCAATAGAAGCCAACAAAGCGGTTATTACAACAAGTGCCTGTTGAGTTAAGCTGAGGTCCAGACCGTATGCCTGGGCTATGAATACCGCTGCAACACATTCATACAATGCTGTTCCGTCCATATTGACCGTTGCACCGAGAGGCAGGGTAAAACCAGTTATTTTCCGGGAAACACCATCGTTATGTTCAACTGCATCGAGAGTCAGGGGAAGCGTTGCCATAGTTGATGAAGTGGAAAAAGCAGTCAGCAGGGGAGTAGATACTGCCTGGAAATGTTTTAGGGGATTTACTTTTGCCAGAAATAGCTGGATTAGTGGAAGGGTTATGAGACAATGAATCGAAAGACCTACAATAACAGTGATCATATACTCACCCATACGAAGAGCCAGTACAGCCAGGTTCTCGGTTTGGGCAACCACTCCGGCAATGATACCGAATATCCCAAGCGGGGCAAGCTTGATTATAATCATTGTAAGTTTCATCATTGCTTCAAATGAGGCATTAAAGAAGTCGGTGAGCATCTCCTTGTGTTTGTTGTTGATCTGGGTGATAACAAATCCGAAAAGGAAAGCAAACAAGATAATAGAGAGCATTTTCCCTTCAACAATAGCCTTGAATATATTGACAGGGATCATCTCTATGAAAGTCTGACCCAAACTCTTCTCCACAAGGACAAAGCCTTCAACATCACCGGTTAATCCCAGATCAGCACCGGCACCAGGCTTGATCAGGTTAACAAGGATAAGCCCGGTTAGTATAGCAAGAATGCTGGTGGTTATGTAATAGATAATGGTTTTTAAGCCCAGACGCCCGATATTACCAGCCGAGCCAATATTGGTAATAGCTGATATGATGGAGGTAAGGATTATCGGTATAATGATCATTTTCAGACCCCTGAGAAAGACTTCTCCTATCCATTCAACCCAATTTACATGTTCTTTTAAATACAGCCCAAAAAACACTCCCAGCACCAGGGCAATGAATATCTGCCAGTGAAGTTTAATCCTTATCTTTTTCATTTTCCGGTTTTTTTGACCGCTAATATAAAAAATTATAGATTATTTTTTGAATTTTGATTTTGATAATATGGTTAAAAGATATCGTAATAATGAGAAATTTCTGTTAATAGCAGGAGAGGAGAGGCATGAGCAAAAAATGTGTAAGAATTATCCTGAACAATCCTGGTTTTACTTATCGCAAATACATTGTAAGAAGTTTTTACAATTTACTGAAAATTGCAAAAAGATTTCATATAAGTGAATTTCTTATAAAACAATAAAATTCCTAAAAAATATTTGTAAAAAATAATTAAGTAATATTCACATATGTAAATAATAATAGATTATATTTACATTTGTGAAGGATAAACATACAATAAATAAAAAAATAATTCACATATATAACTACAAAATCAATAAAATTGCTACATTGTTATATATTACACATTACCAGTATAATAATTTGATTATATGCAGTATTAATTTAATGAAATAACAAAAATCTTTACAATATTGTAAAATATGCTATAAAATTTGATAATATATGACTAATTACCAGATAATTACCATATTTTGATAAAGTAATGGTTGAAATAAGTGAAATAATAAAGTTTATTAAGCTGTATTTGCCTGGTTCAAGAGGTACGTGGATTACTCCAAACATCAAATAAATTGGGTAAAATCATATAAATATCTAAAAAAGTATTAAATACAGGAAATTCTGTTAATAATAGAAAGAAATGAAGAATAAAAAAATTCTAATAATCACATATGTAACATACATGAATTCACATATGTAAAAGA
>JAUVHQ010000047.1 GCA_030593185.1 Bacteroidota bacterium | reverse complement strand
TATTTGATGAGAGCCTGCCGGAGCAGGGGAGAAATTTTTGTAATAAGATATGGAATGCATTCAGACTTATAAAAACGTTTAAGGTTGATGAGGATCTTAACCAACCTGATGCATCAGCGAAAATTATTCAATGGTTTGATGCGAAATTGAATGAAGCAATAAAAACGCTGGAAAAGCAATTTACCCAGTATCGTTTATCCGAAGCATTAATGACTGTATATAAACTATTCTGGGATGAATTTGCTTCGTGGTATCTTGAGATCATCAAACCGTCATACAAAAAACCAATTGATAGTAAGACGTTTGAAGCTACAACAGGTTTCTTTGAAAATTTATTAAAGATCATGCATCCTTTTATTCCGTTTATTACCGAGGAAATATGGCAACTTATCAGGGACAGGAAGGATGGAGAAAGCATTATGGTATCAAAGATGCCCGGGGCATCATCATACGACAAGTCGCTTGTTAGCAGGTTTGAAAAAACTAAAGAGACAGTAAGTGCAGTAAGAACAATCAGGAAGGGAAAGAATACTCCTGTTAAAGAACCCCTGACTTTGCTGGTTAGGGAAAATGAAGAAAACTATGATAACCGTTTTGGTGAAGTGCTGAAAAAGCTGACTAACCTGTCAGACATTCAATTTGTTGATGAAAAGCCAAAAGGTGTGGCCTCTTTTATAGTAAAAACCACAGAATATTTTATTCCATTGGGGGACAAGGTGGATGTGGAAGAAGAGCTTGAAAAACTCAGGAAGGAACTTGGTTATTCAAGAGGCTTCCTGGCCACGGTGATGAAAAAACTCAACAATACCCATTTTATTCAGAACGCGCCGGAGAAGGTGGTAGATATGGAAAAGACCAAGAAAGCGGACGCTGAATTGAATATCAAAATACTTGAAGAAAGAATCGCAGAATTAAAATAATAGTAATTAATCAGACTACAGTCAACAGTCCACAGTCGGCAAGGAAGTAAATAACAATCGAACCATTATAACACAACGGCAACTGGATTTAGTAACTTAAACTGTATATTTAATACTAAAAGTATAAATAACCCGGTCTTCAGATTGCCGACTGCCGATTGAAGATTGCAGACTTAAAAATGCAAAGTATAGTGAAAATAGCTATTTTTAGCATTCCAAACTTTTTATGCTGAGCGCAGTCGAGGCGAAGACATTAAATAGTTATTAATAATGTTTTTATGAAAGACAATAAAATTGCTCTTAATCCAAATGAACTGGTGCAATTTATCAAAAAAAACCCGGCAGAATTTACCAAAGGTGATCTTATAAGGTTTATTGAAGCCAGGGGAATAAAGATGATAAATTTTCGGTATGCCGGTGAGGACGGGAAATTAAAATCATTGAATTTTGCTATTTCAAGTCTGGAACATCTTGATTCAGTGCTTACAAGCGGAGAGCGGGTTGATGGATCCAGCCTGTTTTCGTTCATCGAAGCCGGCTCGAGTGATCTGTATGTAATACCCAGGTATAAAACAGCATTTCTGAATCCTTTTTCAGAAGGTCCAACACTGGAGATCCTTTGTTCATTTTTTAATAGCGAAGGGAAGCCACTTGAAAGCTCACCGGAATATATATTACAAAAAGCGCACAAAGAATTCAGGGATAAGACCGGTTATACATTCAAGGCATTGGGGGAACTGGAATATTATGTGAATTCTGATAAGGATGACTTGTATCCGTTGTTTAACCAGAAAGGATATCATCAATCAAAACCATTTGCCAAGTTTGAGGATCTTCGGGTGGAGGCACTTGAGCTGATTGCTGCAGCCGGGTGTAAAATTAAGTACGGGCATTCGGAGGTTGGAAGTTTCTCAATGAAAGATGAAGATTTTGAACAACATGAAATAGAATTCCTGCCTGTTGATGCTGAAGATGCAGTTGACCAGATGCTGATAGCAAAATGGATACTCAGGATGCTGAGCTATGAGTATGGTGTAGAGATTAGTTTTGCCCCTAAAATTATTATTGGCAAAGCGGGCAGCGGTTTACATATTCATATGATGCTTGAAAAGGACGGAGTAAACAAAATGGTTGAAAATGACCGGCTTAGTGATGTAGCCCGGAAAATAATAGCCGGCATATTAGATGTGGCTTCTGCACTTACCGCATTTGGGAATACTATTCCTACCTCTTATCTCAGGTTGGTTCCCCACCAGGAAGCTCCAACTAATATTTGCTGGGGTGACCGGAACAGGTCGGTATTGGTAAGAGTTCCACTGGGTTGGAATAAAACAGGAAATATGATAAATGAAGTTAATCCCCTGAGTCCTGTAGAAGAAAAATCCCGGTTAAACAAACAAACTGTAGAATTTCGTGCACCAGACGGCTCAGCAGATATTTATGAACTTCTGGCGGGTTTGATAATTGCAGCGCAGCATGGAATTGAAATGGAAGGAGCACTTAAAATGGCTGATGAACTTTATGTGGATGTGAATATTTTTGATGAGAAACATAAGGATCAATTGGCAAAACTTCAGCAACTTCCCTCCTCATGCCAGGAATCAGCAGAGGCACTTGAGAAACACCGGAAACTGTTTGAGCAAAATAACATCTTCCCGGCAGGGGTAATTAGTGATGTTATTGAAAAATTAAAATCATTTAATGATAAAGGTCTTAGTGAAAGATTATATGGGAAAGAAGAGGAACTACGTAAAGTTGTTTTGAAATATATTCATTGCATGTAGGTTTTAAAAAGAGAAAATGAGAAAAAGAGAAAATGAGAAAATGAGAAAAGGAGAAGAGGAGAAAATGAGAAAAGAAGTAAATAGTAAAAAGTAGGTAGTAAGTAGGCGGAGGGCTGAGGGCTGAGGGAGAAGAGGAGAAAAGGAGAAAAGGATAAACGGTCTTGAGTTTTAGGCTAATTTCATTATACTTTGCATTTTTAAGTCGATTGCCGACTGCCGATTGCCGACTGTGGACTGCCGACTGCCGACTGTTGACTGCCGACTGATAAATTAAGCAGGTTAATATCAAGGGGCCAGGCGGTGTATTTGCCAGCGCATATTCTTTTTTTCATACATAATACGGTCGTGCAGGCGATTTTCCCGACCCTGCCAGAATTCTATTCTGCCCGGTTTTAAAATATACCCTCCCCAATCAGCAGGTCTGGGTATTTCTTTTCCATCAAAATTATTCTTTTGTTCTTCAAATAGATTTTCAAGGTATTCACGGTTGGGTATTTTCCGGCTTTGTAACATAATCCATGCACCTAGTTTTCTCCCTCTTGTTCTGGAGTTGAAAAACTTATCTGATATATTACTATCCACTTTTTCGATATATCCTTCAATTCGCACTTGTCTTTCTAACCTGGCCCAATAGAAATTTAATGCTCCATAATGATTGAGCATAATCTGTTTTCCCTTCCAGCTTTTATAGCTTGAATAAAAAATAAACCCTTTATCATTAAGCTCTCGTAACAATACAATTCTACACGACAGTTTTCCATCAGGAGTTGCAGTTGCCAGAGCCATTGCAGTGGGATCCTTTTCCTTTTTACTAATAGCTTCATCCAGCCATTTTTCGAATTGTACAATTGGATTAGGATTAACATCTTTTTTTCGAAGTTTACCTAATTTGTACTCTTGTATACCTGATTCAAACTCTTTTTTCATGATCGAAATTATTCAGGCGATTCATTATTAAGAAAAGTATCTTTTTTGAGATTTGCTGATTGTATACTGGCATTCAGTTCATATCCGATTAAGATTGAAATTGAATTGAAATAAAGCCATATCAGGACGACCATCAGCGAACCTATAGATCCATATAGCTTATTGAATTTTCCGAAATTATTTACAAAATAAGATACTCCAACAGAGGACAAAATAAACAATAATGTAGCAACGATTGAACCAACAGAAAAGAATCTCCAGTTTTTTCGTTTAGCCGGGGCAAAATAATAAAGAAAAGAAATAGCAAAAAAGATGAGAGCTACATTAATTATCCATTTTGCTGTTTGGGCAATGTAAAACACCACGTCCTTTTCAATAATATTTAAATCAACCAGTTCCCTTATAACTGTGTTACTGAAGATAATTATTAATACTGCAATTGTAAGTAAGACAGTAAGCACAAAAACCAGGATGAGGGAAATTTTCCTCTGGTTTATCCAGTTCCTGGTTTTTACAGGATGATGTGAAATATTAAAAACATTGATTAAACGGTGCATTCCTGTACTGGAAAAAGCAAGTGTAACAACGAACATAATTATTAGCAAACCACGGCTTTTCTCAGTTATTACTGCGATAAGTGATGTTTCAAGAAAATTGTAAGCGTTTCCAGGGAGTATTTGCTGAAAAAGTTCTAATAGTTCGGTCTGGAAATTTTGAATTGGAATAAAGGGGATCAGGGTAAAAAGAAAGATTGTTGTAGGAAGGATTGCAAATAAAAGGCTGAAAGCAATCGCAGATCCTCTTGCATCCATTGATCCTCTTTTAAAACCCCGGAAGAAATATGAAATTACATAATAAATGGGAATATGCTCAAATCCCGGAAGACTTATCTTTTTTACTTTTTTTGTAAAACGATACCCCAGATCTTTAATGATCCTGTTGAATCTTTTTTTATTTAAACCAATTATTCCCAAAGTTTATTAATTAATTGCTTTAAGGCTCATATCCAGACTACGTATCTGGTGGGTTAAAGCACCAACTGAAATAAAATCTACTCCACATTCAGCATAATCCCGAATGGTTTCGAGTGTAATTCCACCGGACGATTCCGTTTCATATTCTCCATTGATCAGTTCAATAGCTTTACGGGTATCATTTAATGTAAAATTATCAAGCATTATCCTGTTTATTCTACCGGTTTTAAGAATTTCCCTGATCTCATTAAGATTTCGGGCTTCAATTTCAATTTTAAGATTTTTACCAATACTTTCAAGGTATGCATGTGTTGAATTAATGGCTTCCTTTATTCCTCCGGCAAATTCGATATGGTTATCTTTAAGCATGATCATATCAAAGAGGCCCATTCTGTGGTTCTCACCACCACCGGTTTTCACAGCCATTTTTTCAAAAACCCGTAGTCCGGGTGTTGTCTTCCGTGTATCAAGAACTCTGGTTTTTAGTCCTTCCAGTTTCCTTACATAGTTATTTGTTGTAGTGGCTATCCCGCTCATTCGTTGCATAAAGTTTAAAACAAGTCTCTCGGATTGAAGTATAGAGAGGACCTTTCCGGAAACAATAAACGCAACATATCCGTTTTTAATTTTTGCACCATCTTCAAGAAACACTTCCAATTTAAGTTCGGGATCTATTTGGTGAAATACCAACATGGCAACTTCTATACCGGCAAGAACTCCCTGTTCCTTTATTAAAAGATGTGCTTGTCCACTTGCATTTTCAGGGATACATGAAATGGATGAGTGATCACCATCGCCAATATCTTCAGTAATAGCTAGTTTTATTAGTTCACTCAGGTTTTTTGAGTTCATGTTCCTTTTCTATTCTGAGTTGGTGGATTAACAGCTTCCCTTCTCTGGTTTTCAGAAGGAAATAAACACGAAAGGTTGTATTATCTGTAACAAGTTCAGCAATAGAGTATTTTGAATCTTCTTTTCCTCCGTGGTGAAGAATAGTGAATTTTTTTGGAGGAAAGGTTTTAAAAAAATCTCTCAATATTCTTTCGGCCTGAATTTTGCTGTAAAGATCTTCGTTCTGGAGGACAACAAGCTCTATGTTTGAGTTAAAATATTTTGCCAGTTCCAATGAATTGCCTGCTTTAAAAGCAAGTGAAATTCCTTCTGGGATCCCTTGAGGGTTTGAATAGACCATAATATCAAGACCGGCAAAAAAAATTAACAATATGAATATTTTGCGAAATCCGATCATTTTGAGTAATCTTAAATTGTATTTAAACTAATACAAAAAATGCACCAATCTGTTTTCTGCAATTTAATAAAATTTGGTTAAAGTTAATAAATGTTATTCGATCAATGAAAATTATGTTGTTGCAAATTTGGAGGACAAAGCAGGAATTTGTAAATCAGGGCGTTCAATTATAATCTCAACCTTTAATTTGAAATGTTAATAAAAATTTCATAACTCATTAAACATCAATGAATAATTTGAATGTGATATTACGAAAATACAGGTTAGCTGCTTTATATCTTTTAATCGGAGTAGCTCTGTTTACCGGTGGACAATGGACAGAAAACTATATTATTCGGGGAGGGAATGATTCTTCCCTGATTAAGCGGTTTGAAAAAATATTTAACAAGAAAGAAAAATTTCTGGATGAAATTCTTGATCGGGTTGTAAGGGATGAAAATACAGATAAGCAGATATTTACTCAGGAAGAAATAGCTAAGTTGAACAAAGAAAATATAGCTGTTCTTGCATATCACGATGATAGCCTGGTTTTCTGGTCTGATAATTCTTTCAAAATTCCGGAGAAAGGTTTTAAGATTGAGCAATCCGTTGTTTCCCTTCAAAATGGATGGTATTTTGTAAAGACCGTGAAAGCAGTCAACAAAACAGTGACTGGTTTGATATTGTTAAAGAATAAGTATAATTATGAAAACCGGTTCTTAAGAAATAAATTCCCGGATGAATATCATTTGCCATCATGTTATTTGATATCAAAAAATGATTTAGTAAATGGAGGGGCAATTCATGCTTTAAATGGCCTAACACTATTTTACTTAACAAAGGACAAGGATTCTGTTTGTTACGGAAATGTGGTATATTATATTTCTTTAATTTATTTCATTGCCTTATTAGCTATATTATTGTGTTTAAGAAAGGTTCAGCAAAATCTGATAAGTAAAAAAGCAAAAACATGGGGGCTTTTTCTTCTGTTGTTGTTATTAATAATGGGATATTTGTTTTTTATAAAAGTAAAATTTTCGACACTTTGCTTTTCCCTTGATCTGTTTTCTCCTTATTATTGTTCGCTCTCAGAATATATTCCTTCTCTTGGTGAGTTTTTTATTCTATCCCTGTTCGCATTTTTCTTTTCTTATAATTTTTTTAAGGATTTTAAACTATCATTAAAATCAGATAAAACAACATTCTTTGTCAGGTTAGTTATAGGTTGGGGGTGGTTACTGATTATTTCTGCAGTTTTTGTAATCATTTTTTCAATTTTCAGGAGTCTTATTTTGAATTCAATTATACCTCTGGAATTCAGCAAGATACAACACTTTACTTTTAATAGTTTTGTCGGTATAATTTCCATTTGCTTACTGATAATTTCTGTTATATTACTTATCCAGAAAGTAATTTATTCTATTAAAGACATACTTAATTCATATTGGCTGATATCCGGATTATTTGTCTCTTTAATTGTTTTCCTGATTGCCGGACTCATATCTGGCACAAGTGTTATTTTAATGCCCGCGGTTTTTTTCCTGGTTATGGGTTTAACAGGGGTTTTGGGATTGCGTTTCGGGTTTACACCTTTTAATTACATGGTGATTTTGGTTTTTATTATGGGCGTTTTTTCAACAGTCTTATTGATTTCTACTATCCACAATAAAGAAATGGAAAACAGAAAAGTGGTTGCAGTAAGTTTAGGAACTGAGAGAGATCCGGTAGCTGAGTTATTTTTTAAAGAATTGGATACAGAGATAAAAAATGATCAGCAAATTGTTGAAATAATGAAAAAAGGGGCATTTTCTGCCGGAGATGAGGATGAGATATATGACATCCTGGAAAATAAGTACTTTAAGGGATTCTGGGAAAAATATGATCTTTCTACTGTTATTTGCCATGAAAATTCCGGCCTTATTGTCAATGATCAGATAAAGGATAATTGTTTCGGGTTTTTTAATGAGTTGTTAGAAAGTGAAGGTAATCCTTTAAGTGATACACGCTTTACCTATATGGGATTATCCGCCGGCAGAATACGATATTTTGGAGTATTCTACTTTTCATGTGAACAAGACAGTAAGGAAAACGGGCTGTTTATTGAATTAAATTCCAAAATCCGTTATACTCAGCAGGGTTACCCGGAATTATTATTAGATGAAGGATTAATCAGAGATTTGGGAATAAAAAATTATTCGTCTGCAAAGTATTATAAAGGAAAACTAATTAACCAAAGTGGAGAGTTTCCATATAGTCTGGCTTTTTCTGATAACACAAACGAGCAGGAATTCGAATTTAAATATTTTAGCGGATATGAACATCTTATTTATCGTATTGATTCACAAAATATTATTATTGTTGGGAAACCCAGGATAACGTTTGTAGATTATCTTATTACCTTTTCATATCTGTTTGTGTTACTGATTATTTTGTTATACTTCACCAAGGTATTAATACAACTACCGGGTATAGCCGGCTCAAGGCAATTTGATTTTAAAAGTAAAATACAATGGTCCTTGCTCTTTATACTGATTATCTCATTATTATCAATTGGCAGTGGTGCAATTTATTTAAGTATACGGCAATATAAAGATGAACATTTTAACAACCTCAGCGAGAAAATGCAGTCGGTATATATTGAACTGGAACACAAATTGAGCTTTGAAAATTCCCTGGCTTTTGGGTGGAGCTCTGATCAGTATCCTGCTTTGAATGATCTGTTAAGGAAATTTTCGAATGTATTTTATTCCGATATTAATTTATATGACTCTGAAGGAAATTTATTGGCTACTTCGCGCCCGGAAATATTTAATAAAGGTCTTATTGGTGAGAAAATGAATATGGAAGCCTATAACCGGTTAAAGGTAAACAAAATGGCTGAATTTGTTCATAACGAAGCAATTGGTGACCTGCGTTATATGTCAGGTTATATACCTTTTACAAACTATGAGAATAAATTACTGGCTTATTTGAACCTGCCCTATTTTTCCCGTGAAAACATTCTTGCCGGTGAAATTTCAAACCTGGTGGTTGGGATTGTTAATTTTTCAGTGGTTCTTATCCTGCTTATAATGGGACTTGCAGTTTTTATCTCAACCAGGATAACCAACCCGCTTAGGATGATACAAAAGGAGTTCAGTAAAATTGAGCTGGGGAAGGAAACAAAACCTATTCATTATGAAAGTAATGATGAAATTGGCAGCCTTGTTAGTGAGTATAACCGTATGGTTAAAGAGCTGGCGAGAAGTGTTGAAATGTTGGCGAAATCTGAGAGAGAATCTGCATGGAGAGAAATGGCAAAACAAATTGCTCACGAGATAAAAAATCCTCTGACACCTATGAAATTAAGTATTCAGCAACTTCAGAGGGCATGGGATGATAAATCTCCCAAATGGGATGAATATTTAAATAAATTTTCAAATAACCTGATTGAACAAATTGAACATTTATCATCCATTGCATCGGAATTTTCCAATTTTGCAGAAATACCTAAATCAAAGGGCGAAGTGGTAAATGTAATAACTAAAATAAGGAAATCGGTTGAGCTGTTTTCTAACGAGGAAAACATTGATTTTAAGATAGATCTGAATGATAATAATAAGGTGTTTATTTATTTCGATAAAGAAAAAATGGTTCAGGTATTTTCAAATCTGATTAATAATGCAATCCAGTCAATTCCGGATGACAGAAGAGGTAAAATTACAATAAGCCTTGATATTATTGATAAAAACGTTCTTGTTAAAATCGCTGATAATGGATCAGGAATACCTAAAAAGATTGGCGATAAACTCTTTGAACCCAATTTTACAACAAAAACCAGTGGAATGGGATTGGGATTAGCTATTGTGAAAAACATAATGGAGGATGCAGGTGGAAGGATATGGTATGAAACAGAGATTGGAACAGGGAGTACTTTTGTAGTTGAGATGCCTTTATATATACAGGGTAAGAATGCCCCTGTTTCAGATTAAACCAAAAAATAAGCGAAAGCAAAATGAAACTTACTGTTCTTAATGAGAATGTTGCCGGAAATGACTGTTCAGCGGAGCACGGACTTCACTATTTTATTCTTGTAAAAAGAGGGACAACTTTTTTACAGTTTTAACGTATACAAATTGTTATACCATTGTTAATAATTATTATAGTTAAGGTATATTCAAAACTTTTTTTTAAAGAAAAGGAAACTAAGTAAGATTTTTTTATATTTGTTTCCACATCACACACAGTTTTTTTTTGCTAGATGACAAGAGATATTCTCAAACAAGCTATATTTTTCTTTTCTGTTATTTTCTTTTCATTTTGGTTTTCCTACCACGGGAAAGCACAAACATCTATTTCGGGTATTGTTAACAACTATATTGATGTTACAGGCATAATTGATGCAGATGAGCTGACAGTTAGTGATGCTTCAGCTTTCAGCCCGGGTGATACGGTTTTACTGATACAGATGAAAGGTATTGCGATAATCAAAGACAATGATGCTAATTTTGGATCAAGACAGCAAACTTATTCAGCCGGTAAATATGAAATAATAATAATAGCTTCTATAAGCGGAAACAATATCACTTTAGCCAGTGATATGACCAATTCATATGATGCCAATGGCCATACGCAAATGGTCAGAGTTCCCGGGTATGATAATGCAACGGTTACCGGTAATCTTACATGTCCTGTATGGGATACTATTTCTGGCACCGGTGGTGTGGTAGCATTGATAGTTGGAAACAAACTTTCTTTGGAAGCAGATATCGATGTTACAGGCAAGGGGTTTTCGGGGGCTCAGCCCTATACTACTTCAAATGTTTTGTGTACTACAAATAGCGATTTCTATTTTCCTGCCGGTTCGGACAGTGCCGGATATAAAGGAGAAGGAATTGCAAGTTATGCTCTGGACAATACTAATCCGTTGAATGGAATTTATGCCAAGGGAAGAGGGGCTTTTTTTAATGGAGGAGGAGGAGGTAATGGTAAATATTCCGGCGGCGGCGGCGGAGCTAATGGAGGTTCTGGTGGTGATGGTGGAAAACAACTGGAAACTTGTGAAATTGGAGCGCTGATTGGTGGTATTGGAGGAAGATCCATTATCATTCTAGATTATATTAACGACACACTGATCTTTATGGGAGGTGGTGGAGGTTCTTCTACCCAGCTTACCGAAGGAGATGGAACTGCCGGTGGTAACGGAGGGGGTATTGTAATTATTATGG
>JAUVHQ010000147.1 GCA_030593185.1 Bacteroidota bacterium | reverse complement strand
CTTGTTCTGGTTTGGAAAGTTGCAGATACTTACAAAGCAGTATTTGAAGTTGATGAATATGAGCATTTTGTTGTGGTTCAGAGTGAAGCAGCACTTAGAAAACTGGCTGGAAGCTATTCTTATGATAATTTTGAGGATGAGGAAGCTGAGATTACATTGAGGTCAGGGCAGGAAGAGGTAAACAATGAATTGGAAAAAGAAATAGTTGAGAGACTGGAAATTGCAGGTATTCACGTAATTGAAGCACGTATTAATTATATCGCCTATGCAGCCGAGATTGCAAGTGCTATGTTGCGAAGACAACAGGCAACAGCAATTGTTGCAGCTCGTTTTAAAATTGTAGAAGGTGCTGTAAGTATGGTTGAAATGGCTCTGGATGAATTATCAAAGAAAAAAATAATTGAGATGGATGAAGAGAAAAAAGCTACAATGGTTAGTAATTTAATGGTTGTCCTTTGCGGTGATAAGGATCCTACACCAGTAATAAATGCAGGAACATTACATCAATAAGAAAAACAGAATGCCGAAGAAAAAAGCATTTGTAATACGGATCGATCCGGAAAAGCTGAAAGCAGTTGAAAAATGGGCTGCAGATGAATTTCGCAGTGCCAATGGGCAAATTGAGTGGATACTTGACCAGGCATTAAAAAAAGCCGGGCGCTTTAAGCCACATAAAAGTAAGCTTAATAATAATTAATAGCTATTGAACCTATAAGTTAAAGAATTATGAAATAAAAACAGATATGATAAACTATAAGTACCAATGTCCAAAATGTGGCAACAGGAAATATGATGTAGATGAGTTTAGAGCAACTGGCGGCTTCTGGACCAAGATTTTTGATATCCAAAGTAAACATTTCACAACCATTACCTGTACAAAGTGTAAATTTACTGAGATATACAAAGAAGAAGCCAGTAAGATGGGGAATGTTTTCGATTTCCTAACATCCTGATTATTCAAATAACAAGGTTATTTACTGGTTAACCAGATTAACAGTATGACAGGCAACAATACCAGCTGTTTCTGTACGTAACCTGCTTGTTCCCAGTTGTATTGAATAAAATCCATTTTTGGTAGCCTGATGTACTTCTTCTGAAGAAAAATCTCCCTCAGGACCAATTAAGATCAGAATATCATCTCCTTTTGTTACCAGTTCTTTTAATTCAGGATTAGATTTCTTGTCGCAATAGGCAATGAATTTATTGAAGGAATGTTTTAAGGATACGAATTCTGTGAAATTTGTTATTCTATTTAATTTTGGTTTGTAGGCTTTGACAGATTGCTTCATCGCTGAAACGATTACCTTATCTAAACGTTCGTTGCGAATGGTTTTCCTTTCAGACCGCTCACAAAGCAGGGGAGTGATCTCATCAATGCTAATTTCAGTTGCTTTTTCAAGAAACCATTCGAAACGGCTGATGTTTTTTGTTGGAGCAATTGCAATATGAAGTCTGAAATCCTTTTTCCCAACCTCGTGTTTACTGCTTATAATTTCAACCGTACATTTATGTGAATCAGGTGTCTTGACCTTTGCTTTGAAATATCCGCCCTTTCCATCAACAAGGATGATTTTATCACCCTCTTGTAAGCGGAGCACATTTATACAGTGTTGTGATTCCTGCTTGTCAAGCTGGTGTAACTTCCCCTGAATGCCCGGTGTATAAAAAGTATGCATCTTTATATAAGTATGAAAAACAAATTTAGCAATTTCCTGTTAACCTTTATGTTTGTTGGATTATTTGCAGGCAGGAAAGATTAGTGTACAACTATTTCGATATATTTCTGAAAATTATTATAGATTTATTCTTTCTAAAAGAGCTGGAAATGACAAGGATCGGATTATTATCAGACACCCATAGATATCTTCACCCTGATATATTTGAATATTTTGTGGAGTGTGATGAAATCTGGCATGCTGGTGATATAGGTAATATTGAAATTGTACACAGGTTAGAACAATTTAAACCGTTAAGGGCAGTTTATGGAAATATTGACGGTCATAAGATCCGTTCCGGTTTCCCGAAAAATCTCCGGTTCATTTGTGAAAAGAAATCAGTGTGGATCACTCATATTGGTGGTTATCCCGGAAAGTACGACCGGCTGGTAAGAGAGGAGATACATAAAACCCCTCCCGGATTATTCATCTCCGGACATTCACATATACTTAAGGTTATGTATGACAAGGAACTGGATTTATTACATATAAACCCGGGAGCTGCTGGCAAATCTGGTATTCACAAATTTATAACCGCAGTCAGATTCATTATCGATGGTAGTGATATTAAAGATCTTGAAGTAATTAGATTGGGAGAAAGAGGGAAAATTGTATAACTTCTATAATTCTTCCTCATCACTATTTTCATTATTTTCATATAATCTGAACCTTCTCAGGAACATCTGAAGTTTTCTGTCGACTGATAGCATATATATATAAGATGTCTCACCACTTCTTACATCCAGTCTTCTTTGACCTGTCTTGAGTGCCTGAATGGGATCTGTGAAGCTATGGTTATTTGAAAGGGCCTGCATAACGCCTCTTGTATATGCGAAATAATACCAGGTTTCATCATCAAGTTTAAGATACAGATCAAACATATCACCGCTTTTCTTCTTTTGAATTTCAAGGTATCCTTCAGTTTTTACGTTCAGTTGTTTATTCATAATATTACCAATACCTATCTTTCCTACTGAGCGATATGAACTGGTTTCCTGGTTCCATTTCAATTTAACATCTGTTAAAAGTATTTTGTATTTTCTGATCCCTTCGGGAAGTTCAGCCATTATTCCAAAAAGACTTGATTCCTGTGATAATGAATTAGCCTGTTCCACACCTATCAGTTCCCGCATACCTTTTTTATATCGCCCGGTGGTCATATCAACAGGCTCAAGTGTGGGTATTACAAATATATCGTTAGCCATAACCATCATAGCTTCATCGTAAAAAAAGAAATCAAAACCTAACATAACATTCATTGTTGTTAGTTCTGATTCTGATTCATGAAGAGTGTTTCCAACAACAGTAATTTTAACCTGTCCATATTCAACAGCCAGATCAAGTGCCCCTTCACCATAAAGATTACAGTAATTTTTGTCAAAGCTTAGTAGATTACCTGGTAAGGTTTCATCAGTTAATTTTTCCAAACTACCTATTTTGTAATTATCTGAACCTTCATCATAATACAAATAACCTTCGGCTTGCGTTATAAGGTTATCACTGTAGTCTTTTCGTCCGCCCATAAATGTTTGATAAAAATGAGTGGAGTCTTCAGTGATATAAAGACCGCTGAAAATTCTTCTGCCATCACTATTCCGTAAGTTAGATGAAACAGGAATCAACACATTCTCAGGATTGATCTCAGATGTAAATTGTAAATAATTCTGAGATATGCCGGCACACTGGTGTTCAATTTGTACTCCTCCTGTAAAAGTCAGATAATCTTTATTCGCATTTATATTCACATCTCCAATAAAACGAAAGTAGGGACTTAATTTAAAATCATCATTTTCTTCGATGGTTCCGTATCCGACAGTTACTTTCTCTTTGTTTACAGTTATGCTGTCAAACCTAATTGGTTGAGGATTTTCATTTTGGTCAATATAATTATACAATCCTGAGCCGGTATAATTGTTTTTATCATGGATATTTACACTTGCCGGTTCAATTACAAACCGGTTGTTGGCAAGTATCTTTGCATCTTCAAGAGTTCTTATTCTCGATTTGTTTTCAATTTTAACAATACCTTCATAAGGAAAGATCATTGCATCAGCTATTTCAATAAAATTTACTTCATAAGCAGTAATAAGATTCTCTTCCATGTTGTAAACCGCTGAGTCGGTTACAAAACCTAATGAGTCTTTTTTGGGGTTGATTGAAACAAGAGTTGGTTTTTCAATTCTGACATCAGCATAATATGGGGAATCAGAAGATTCAGGCACGGTTTTTTTCTTCCTTCCCTTTTTGCCCAATGCCAGTTCTTTAACATCCATATTCCATATGAAATAGTCCAGACTGGTTGATATCTGGTTTTCAGGGAAAATCATATCGGTTGTATCAGAATTTGAGGTGAATAAGCCACTATTACTACTTAAATCAATATGTGCGCTTATATTGTCAGCAATAAATGCATATCCGTCAGTTTTTTTCGATCTTAACCGGAAATTAGCTGTATCAGTATCAAAAGACTTTTCTGTAAAAAGATAATTATCCGATGTTAAAATGGCATCAGGCAGATCGATTCTTCCTAATCCTAAAAGGCCATCAGGTTTTAGTATAACTGATCCTTTCAATTTTATTTTATCATCAAATAATGAAAAATCATTCTTAGTGCTATGGGCAATCCATTCATCTTTATTTGGGTACCATTTTATCTGGACATTATCTGCACTTAATTCGGGAAACTTCACACCGGTTTCCTGCTTATTAATACTAAAAGTTTGAGCCTCGGCAAACATTGAATCGGGATAAAAAATAAAATCATCAGATTCAGCAACAGAAGAAAGATAATGTAATTTTCCCTCGCCCTTGAGTCCTTTATTACTTAGTTTGATATTATTGTAAAAAACTCCTTTTCCTTTATATGCAAGAAGCCCTTCTGTAGGAGTTGCGTGCGAAAAACCGAGTGAATTATCTTCCTGTACTGTAAGTGTTTGTGAGATTTCCGGGAATATACCACTACTGAATTTACCTTTAAACTGCACATCTTCTTTTTTGAATCTGTCCAGGTTATTGATTGTGTAAGGTTCAAGCTCAAAATAAAAATCATCGCGGGAATATGTGCTGTCCAAACCGGGAATATGATCGTAATAAACGAAAGAATTGGACATACTGTGAAGTATTGGGTATTCAGGGAATTGATAATATCCCGATTTATTCGAAGGATGATCAATAAGTAGTTCCCCTGTTATCATTTCAATAGTGTTCTTGATTTCTGAAAGTAAAGCGTTTCCATAAATATTGGATGTATCTGTCTGAATAGCTAGCTGCATAGAGTCTAGGTTGTGAAGATTAATCTTAAAAGAATCATACTTGAATTTAAAATTTTCGCCAAAAAATGTAAAAAGACCGGCTATGATTTTCCCGTCAAAATCAAAATTCCGGTTTTTACCAAGAATAATTTGTTCATTTTTTGGCCATATAATAACATTTTGAAAATCGCTAAGAAATATTTGAGATACACCATTAATGGTCAAATTATTAGTATTCAGATCAAGTGTGGCATTTTCAAGCGGAGCCCTTGTATTTGAAACAAAACCAATTACATCAAAATCAATTTCTCCGGCAAATGCATCAATAAAATCGTATAACCGTTTTTTAATTGTTACTTCATCCGTATTCTGATCATAATAAATAAAACCATCTGTTGATAATCTTACACAGAGTTGTTTTATCTGGTAGGGTGGTTTATTCATCCATTTTGCCAGTTCATCAACAGGAAAAGTTTCGGAGTAATACCATTTGGCAAAATTCTTCAGTGTAAAAAGAGGATGATGTTCATCGATTCCCTGGATTCTGTGGAATTCATTTTCGTTATAATAACTGATTGATTCAAATCGTGCATGCCCAAGACTTGCTCCTCTTGACATTGTCATTTTTATTTTAGGATCCTCAATCTTCCATGAGAACATTTCAAATTCCATATCAAGATTGTGGTAGGAATTAAAATATGGGCTGTGAGTAAGTTTATCATTTGTACGGTACAACGTTATTTCTTTATTTGAAACTTGATAATTGAAGGCAATTCCGGGATGGAAAATAGAGTCTTCTTCAAGGTAAATTGTTGCAATAGCTTTTTTGCTGGCAATGCGGTCTTTTGAAAATACAATATATTCTGACT
>JAUVHQ010000076.1 GCA_030593185.1 Bacteroidota bacterium | reverse complement strand
ATCACATAGCTGATTACGGTGAAACTATAGGAATTACCCTTACTGTAGAAAATGCCGGTCCTGAAAATGCCGGTAATGTAATGGTAAAATTATCTGCAGCCGATTCATTCATCCAGGTTTTGGATAGTATCGAAGCATTCGGGACAGTGAATGCATACACCGATTCAACTATTCAATATGCCTTTCAGATAAAAATAAAGGATAGTATTCCGGATCATCATATGACGACCATGCACCTGGAAATTACTGATTTAGCCGGAAATAAATGGGATTCATATTTCAGAATTGAATTAAATGCTCCCGTATTAGAAATTGGTAAGATAAAAGTTTTGGATATGGCAGAAGGAAATGGGAATTATAAGCTTGACCCCGGAGAAAAAGCTGATATTCAGGTTGAGATATCTAATGAAGGACATAGCAGTGCTTATGACCTCATTAGTTCACTTATTACATCAAACAGTTATGTTACTATTCAAAATGAAACATTTATTTTTACTGAACTTAAGGAATCGGAAACAAAATATGCTTTATTCTCCGTAGAGATCGATCCTTCAGCTCCCCAGGGTACAATTGCAACATTTAATCTTAGTTCCGGTTCAGGGAACTATTCAGCCAAAGACTCATTCAATCTTCACATAGGACTAATATATGAAAGTTTCGAAAGTGGTGACTTCTATCAGTATAACTGGAAAAACGACAGTTTATATCCATGGACGATTGTCTCTTCTGATCCTTATGAAGGAAGTTTTACCGCACAATCCGGGTCCATCAGTCATAACCAGAAATCGGAACTGTCCCTTGCACTTGAAATATTTGTTGATGATGATACTATATCGTTTTACCGGAAGATCTCATCTGAAAGTACTTTCGATTTTCTGGAATTTTATATTGATTTTGTTCTTATTGAAAAATGGTCAGGCGTGAGTGACTGGACACTGCAGGAATATCCTATTTCCACCGGCGACCATACACTTCAGTGGATCTATCAGAAAGATTTATCGGTAAGCGACCTAAAAGACAAAGCATGGATCGATTTTATTGTCTTCCCCGAGTATACATTTACAAAATTCAATATCGGTCCAAGCAAATTAATAACCCCGGTATCAGGTCTGAACCTTACCAATAGTGAAGATGTTATTGTGGAAATAAAGAACTTTGGTCCGGAAACTATTGACTCTTTGTATGTAGGATATAAGGTTGATGGTGTAAATAAAGCTATTGACACAGTACGCTCTGTTTTAGATCCTTACGGTTCATTACAACATACATTTTCAATTCCTGCCGATCTTTCACTGTTTAAAGAATACAGGTTTGAAATCTATACAAATCTTGCCGAGGATGATTTCCGTGGAAATGATACCTTAACAGTAATAGTTGAAAATATACCAACCATTGATGTTGGTGTATTATCTTTTGCATCACCGCTGCAGAAAACCCATTATTCGAATGAGGAACAGGTTAGTATATGGATTGGTAATTTGGGAACAATTACCGTATCAGAATTCCCGGTGTTTTATTCAATAAATGATTCTATCCTGACCAGCGATTTTGTAGATACACATATTTATGCAGGTGACAGTATTCTTTTTACATTTTCTTCAACAGCTGATCTTTCTGATTTTCAATCATATACTTTCTCGAGCTACACGCAATTGAACAATGATACTATCTACACTAACGACTCCGTCTTTATTACAATTGACCACCATACAAATCTTAAGCAGGTCCCATTTGATTGGCTTACAGAGATAAATTTATTTCCAAATCCGGCAAGAGATTTCCTCAATCTTTCGGTTAAAACAACTGATGAAGGAAAATTTTTAGTTCGAATAATGAATCTTACCGGACAGGTAATAATGGAAAAAACCTGTTATGTTTCGGAGGGATTTCAAACCATAGACATACCAATAAATACTTTGATCCCGGGTCCTTACCTTTTTACTATCCATGTTGATGAAAATGTAGTGGTTTACCGGATTCTAAAACAATAAACCCTGTAACTATCTTATTATGAAGACCCTTGGATTAATAGGAGGAATGAGCTGGGAATCAACCAGTACATATTATTCAATTATCAACAGGAGAATCCGGGAAAAACTCGGGGGTACTCATTCATCCGGTTGCCTGATTTTTTCATTCGATTTTAATGAGATAGAAAAGCTACAAATTAATAATTCGTGGGATCTTTTAACTGAAAAACTCTCTGATGCAGCTATTAAATTGTATGAAGCAGGTGCTGAAGGTATTCTAATCTGCTCGAACACTATGCATAAAACCGCTGATGAGATTAGTAAAAATATTAGTATACCTTTACTTCATATCGTATTGATAGTATCTGAGGAGATTAGTAAAACAGGCTATTCGAAAATTGGTCTGTTAGGTACAAAGTACACTATGAATGATGAACTATATTTTCGGATAATGAAAAAGAATAATATCGACCTTCTTGTTCCCGGAACAAAAGACCAGGATGAAATGCACCGGATTATTTTTGAAGAATTAGTAAAGGGGATCCTGAGTAAAACTTCAAGAAAAAAAGTCCTCAGAATGATCGATCATTTATCAGCCGGTGGAGCAGAAGGAATAATCCTCGGATGTACCGAAATCCCACTTCTCATAAAGCAAAAGGATACAAATCTGCCTCTTTTTGATACAACCAGTATTCATGCTTTAGCTGCTGCTGACTGGTCCATTGGGATAAAAGACTTATCCACTTGAATTTTCACTAAATAAAAACACTTTATAAATATGGAAGAAAAAATACCTGCAAGAGATGAAGCATGGATACTTTTCAAAAAGTATAATGAATCTGAGAGTCTTACAAAACATGCACTGGCTGTAGAAGGTGTAATGCGATATATGGCAAGAAAGTATGGGGAAGATGAAGAAAAATGGGGCATATTAGGGTTGGTTCATGACCTCGACTATGAAAAGTTCCCTGATCAACATTGCCAAAAAACTGAAGAGATACTTAAAGAAAACAGGTGGCCTGAGGAATTGATACGCGCAGTTTTAAGCCATGGCTGGCAAATTGTAACCGATGTTGAGCCTAAAAGCCTGATGGAAAAAACCTTATATGCCATCGATGAGCTTACAGGATTAGTTGTAACATCTGCTCTTGTAAGGCCATCACGCAGCGTTCTTGACATGAAGGCAAAATCGGTAAAAAAGAAATGGAAAGATAAACGGTTTGCAGCAGGAGTAAACCGGTCGGTAATTGAAAAAGGAGCTGAAATGTTAAATATAGAACTATCAGAATTAATAACTGATACAATTATGGGAATGCGTGAAGTTGCAGAAGATATTGGTTTGAAAGGGAATCCTGTAATATAGAATAAAATGACTTAAAAACGGTATTATTAGAACATAACTTCGCAAATTTTGGTTTTTTCCAAAGGTTGAGGCTAAGGCTGAGGAAGATAAAAGGTTTTAGAATCATAAAAAATTTTATTTGAAATGACAAATAAAGGCAAGAAAACAAGGCTAAATGAAGGCTAAAAGATTAATATGTGCAGCTAGAAACTTTAGACTTTAATATAATTACAAGAATGATATAACTTATTATTAATCAACGAATAACTTTAAAACTCCAATGCATAAAGTTATCACTGTTTTATCTTTGCTACCAGATAAATTGCCGTATGTCTGAAAAAAAAGTGTGGTTCAGATTTTATGAAGAATTAAACGATTTTTTGCCAAAGAATAGAAAAAAGGTCAGGTTTCAGGTTAAATATGAGCAAAAACAATCCGTCAAAGATGCTATAGAATCATTAGGTATCCCACACACTGAAGTTGATCTTATCCTTGTAAACGGGCAATCGGTATCGTTCAATTATCATATACTGCCGGATGACAATATCTCGGTATATCCGGTTTTTGAAAGTCTGGATATATCACGGGTCACACGACTCAGAAATAAACCCTTACGTATTCCGTCATTCATACTCGATGTTCACCTGGGTAAGCTTGCAAAATATTTACGTATGACCGGATTTGATACTTTATATGAAAACCGGCTTGATGATAACGAAATCGTTGAAATAGCTATACGTGAAAAGAGGATCATACTAACACGTGATATAGGACTTCTGAAACATAAGGTTGTTACCCATGGTTACTGGATCAGATCACAAAAGCCCGTGGAACAATTTACTGAAACTGCCAGGCGTTTTGATCTGTTTTCAAAGTTCAAGCCATTCCGCAGATGCACAGTTTGTAACGGTTTAGTTAAAAAGACCAGTAAACAATCTGTGATTCACCAATTGAAACCCAGAACAAAAATTTACTTTGATGAATTTTTTAAATGCTCATCATGTGACAAAATATACTGGAAAGGATCTCATTTTGAAAGAATGCAGAACCTCATTGTTGAGCTTGCTGATGTGGGATAAGAGCATGGAGCTTAGGGCATAGAGCGTAGGGCGGCTTGCAATACTTTAATAATATAACAAGTCCCTTTAGAATATTTCAGACTATATCGGATGAGAACTTTTGTATTAGGAGATATCCACGGAGCATATAAAGCCCTGAAACAATGTTTTCAGAAATCAGGATTTGATCATGAAACAGATCAGCTTATTTTCCTGGGTGACGTTTGTGACGGATGGCCTGAAGTTTACGAAGCAACAGATGAATTATTAAAGGTGAAAAATCTGGTATATATTATCGGGAATCACGATGACTGGGCACTTACCTGGGCAAAAACGGGCTATGCTCCAGAAATCTGGCTTGCCCAGGGAGGTGTAGCTACTATTGAATCATATTCCCGGAATGTTCCATCAGATCACATCCGTTTATTGAGCCAGGCTAAGGAATACTATATAGATGAAAATAAACTTTTTGTGCATGGTGGAATAAAACCTTTTGTAGAACCCTGTGAGCAGGACAGAACTGTTTTTCTATGGAACCGGGAACTGGTTAATCTTGCTTTAAAAAGAAAAATGCTTAATGACGAAAGTCAAATTACCCGTTTTAAAGAGGTTTATTTAGGCCATACTCCAACTACTAATTACGAATCTGATATGCCTGTTCATGCATGTGAAGTATGGCTTATGGACACAGGTGCAGGTTGGCATGGTAAACTATCCATGATGAATATTGATACTAAAGAGATATTTCAGAGCGATCCTGTACCTGATCTTTATCCAAAACATATGGGACGATCCGGTATCATCTAACCTGTACTATTCATAAATATTGAAAAATGATAATATTTATGAATACGTCAGACTAAATGGAAACCTACAGAAAACAACCGGAGGATAACTCTGAAAATATTATCTTCGCAGAATAATTTTTTCATGTGTAATTACTTAATTAACGTGAGTTCGATATATTAAATATAAATAAATAAAAAATTAATTTTTACTTAGTGAAACTTTGAGTCTTAGTGTCTTAGCCTGCCCTGTAAGGAAGAATGACTGTACTGGGGTGGCAAAAAAAATAAATGCCACGAAGTCTCGAAGACACAAAGAAAACACGAAGAATTCGCATATCGTTTCTTGTAAACAGCTTATATTTAATTACAAAAGCCTATTACTTATATCAAACTCACCTTATTTACTAAAACAAAATGCCCATATGGAAAAGGAGTCTTTGTTTGGTAAGAATGTCGATGAACTTAAAGAAATAGCTGTAAAAGCCGGAATGAAGGAATACACCGGAAAACAAATAGCCAACTGGTTGTATTGCAAAGACATTCGTGATATAGATGAAATGACTAACCTGTCGATAAAGAATCGAAGTGCACTTAAAGAGAATTATCAAATTGGTTTAGAAAATCCGGTTAATGAACAGACCTCAGCAGATGGAACAAAGAAATACCTGTTTCCTGCAGGTGAGAATAAATTTATCGAAACGGCTTATATCCCTGAAGAAAAGAGGAATACAATTTGTGTCTCCACCCAGATAGGTTGTAAATATGGATGTGAATTCTGTATGACAGGTAAGCAGGGATTCCAGGGAAATCTTACGACAGGACAAATAATAAACCAGATTAAAAGCCTGCCTGAAAAGGACCTTATCAGTAACATTGTTTTAATGGGTATGGGAGAACCACTTGATAACCTGCAAGAAGTAATGAAAGCCCTTGACCTGTTAACATCGGATTGGGGTTTCGCTATGAGCCCCCGTCGTATTACTTTGTCCACTGTCGGGATACTTCCTGCCCTGAAAGAGTTTCTTGATAAAAGTGAATGCCACCTGGCGTTGAGTCTTCACACTCCTTTTGAAAAAGAAAGACAAAAACTCATGTCTGTTGAAAATAAAAATCCATTTAAAAAAGTCCTTGACCAAATAAAAGAAATTGATTGGAGCGGTCAGAGAAGATTCTCTATCGAATATATTGTTTTCAAAGGACTAAATAACTCACCCAGACATGCAAGAGAACTATCACGTTTGCTGAATGGTATTAAATGCAGGGTAAACCTTATCAGGTTCCACTCTATTCCGGGATCGAAACTAAAAGAAGAAACCCCGGAGAAAATGGAAGAATTCCAAAATGAGTTGAAATCACAAAGGATTTTTACAACAATTCGAAAATCACGCGGGCAGGATATAGCCGCAGCATGTGGATTATTGTCAACCAAAGAATTAATAAAAAATGAAACTAACAGGAAAGATAAAAAAATGGTTTAACCCAAATACGAAAGAATACTGGGATAATCTCTATTTATCTGAAACAGAAATCGGGAAAATTCGTCAGGATAAATCTGTTCTCAGGTTAGTACCACTTCTGGAAAATAAAAAAAATATTCTTGATTTTGGATGTGGGACGGGTGGAAATGTAAAACTATTGTCTCAACAATTATCCGGGAAAAATTTTTACTTACTTGATCACAGCACAAAGGTTTTAGAATTTGCAGAGAATATATACTTAAAGAAAAAAGACGATAATGGAAACTGTTTTCATTATTTCACAGATTTAAGTGAAATTAACAGAACCAAATTTGATGCAATTATCTCAATACAAGTTCTGGAACATATAACTGATTATTCTGTTGTATTAAATAGTTTTTGGGAATTGTTAGAAGAAAATGGCATAATGATTATTTCCGTTCCGGTAAGAGGATGGTTGGATTCCAACAGAGAACATGTAAATAAGTTCACAGTAAAATCAATGCTCAATATACTTTCAGAGTATTCGGAGTGGGTACAGATTTCTCCCAGGACATATTCAAAAAGAAGCGGTAGACTAACTACCGCCTTCTTTTATATCATCAAAGAGGGTAATCCGTTAAAGTAATACACATATAACTCGCTGAAATACAGGCGTATTGCAATTTGACTAATTACCCATGAGATGCATAAAATTTATAATGACTAATATTCTTAACACACTGTCTTGTCCTGTTGTCTTTTAACATTTTTTCTAAGTATTGAGTAGACATTTTTCAGGACGGGTCATCTTCCTTCTGCCTTCTTCCTTCTAACTTCCAGAGGTTACATACTTCTCCCTACTTTTTCCAGAAGCTTTTTAGTAGCTATAACGCCCTCAACCTCACTAAGTTCTTCACCTTCATACTCAACACCGATATATCCGGTATAACCGGCTTCTTTAACAATCTTCAGCATTTTGTAAAAATCAGATTCTGTTTCATTACCATCATCATCAAACTCATGAGACTTTGCACTTACTCCTTTTGCAAACGGCATCAGCTCTTTCATTCCTAAATAACGGTCATATTCTTCCTCTTCACTAATACGGAAATTGCCAAAATCAGGAAGTGTTCCACAATTAGGATTATCAACCCTACGAATAACATTAGACATCCATTTTCCGTCAGATGAGTATCCACCATGATTTTCAACTATCACACCTATATTATCCTTTGAAGCATATTCGGTCAGTTTTCTCAGACCATCCACTGCGGCTTTAGCTACTTCTTCCCTTGTTCCACGGCCACGGGCATTAACACGAATGGAATGACATCCCAGGAATTTGGCAGCTTCAACCCACTTATAATGATTCTCAACAGCCTCTTGACGCTTAGCATCATCTGCCTCACCAAGATTACCTTCAGCATCAACCATAATAAGAACATTCTCCACTCCCAGATCATCTGTCCGGCTTTTGAGTTCTGTCAGATATTCCTTTCCGGCATCTTTGAAGAATATATTTACATACTCTACAGCATGGATATCAAAGTTCTTCTTTGAAAACTCAGGAAATTCAAGATTGGTAAGCTCTTTAGCAAAAAGCATTTTATGCAACGACCATTCAGCTATTGATATCTTAAAGAACATATCAGAATTAATCATGCTTGCTCTGAGTAATGAAGGAGCAATCATTAATCCGGCTCCACCAATACCTGTTTTTTTTAAAAAATCTCTTCTTTTACGATCCATATTTAAAAATTTTTATAAAAAATGGAAAGACCAATCAGCCTTTCCATTTTTTGCAGATTCATAATAATAATTATAATTCTTTGATCTTAATATTCCTGTACCACACATCATCACCATGATCCTGAAGACCGATAAAGCCTTCGGAAGCAACATTAGCCCAATCGGGATTCAATCCCGGGAATTTACTTCCGGCAACCAATTCATTCCATTC